>NZ_JBRRES010000028.1:0-61345 GCF_056760395.1 Stenotrophomonas sp. STEN009
CATTCAACGGTGGGTCCTCACCCTGGTGGCCCCCCCCGGGGCCCCGGCCCGCCGGGCGGCGTGGGCCCCCCCCTGCTGCGTTCCGGCAGGTCAATCGTCGATCGAGCGGATGTTGTCGTAGAAGAATCGCTCGTCGCGATCGCCGGTGATGTTGTACAGCGAATATTTGCGGCTGAGCATGGCGCCACCGTCGCGGATCAGGGGATTCCAGTTGAACGCGGCTCGTCCGCGTGTCGACCGTGGCAGGAATCCGTCCAGCGGGACGCTTATGTAGATTCCCTTGTCGAAACTGCCTTCGCCGAAATCGCGTGCGGAAACGTTGGTCTTCGTTGCATAGGCACCCATCGTGACGCCATTGTCGAAGACGCGGGCGACGTCCAGGGTTGCGCCCCTGTCCCCGGCCAGATACTGGCCGACGGACAGCGAGCCGACGATGCGCTCGCGGGCGTCGAAACTGTAGTAGAAGGTGGCGTGCCCGGTCGTGACCTTGTAGTCGCGCAGATCCCAGCGCTGATCGAAGTCGCGTTGCTGCACGCGATTCAGGTTCGCGCTGACGGCCCATCGCTCACCGCCGGGACGATACAGCAGTTCACCGCCTACGCCGGCATACATCCACTCCAGATAACCCGCGTAGGCGATGCCATAGAGATCGCGGCCCAGACGCCCAGCCACATTGAACTGCAGATTTGGCAACACTACGTCCGAGTCCACCATGTACCTGCGCAGATCGGTGCGCACGCGCGGGAGTCGACTTGGGGCGTTGTACTTGAACTTGTCGTAATTGTTGATCAGGTTGGCGCTGACGGTTCCTGTAAGCCACATGTTGGGGCGTACGAACAGGCTTCCGGAATAATTGGCGGCAATCTGGTAAAGGATGAAACCATCCGGGCCACCGAGATTCTGTCGGTAGCCGATGTTGAAGCCGCCGCCATAGGGGCGTGTCCTGGGTTCATACAACGTCTGGCGAGTGACGTCGTCGGGAGACTGCACCTCGGTGCTGCGACGTAGCACGTCCTCGCTGACTCGACCATCCAGATAGCCCACGAGGGCATCGCGGGCGACGGAGGTGTCCACGATGGGCATTCCCAGTCGTGTTGTCCGCAGCGTGAACCACTCGTACTCGTCACCCGTCGCATTGGCCAGGATGCGGCCGGCGCGGCCCAGGCCCTTGGCGTTGTGGAGGTATCGGTTCTGGTAGCCGTCCACGTAGAGCTCATCGCCGCGGCGGGAGATGCGCTCGACCCGGAAGCCCGCATTCTGGGTGAGGTCGGCGCTGATGGCAGCCCAGTCCGGGCCGCCTTCTGCTGTCGTGGCGCCGGCGTCGGGCACTGCGGTCGCGGCAACCGCGGCTGCCTGCGGGTCGCGAGGCACGATCCGTTGCGGCGGAGGATCGAAAGGCTTGGGCGCAGACACTGCATGGCCGGGATTGCCGCGCCAGGTCAGCGAGAACATCGCCGCGTCACCGCGTTCCCACGCGGCGGTGAGTTCCACGTTGCGGTTGGGGACGTACACCAGCCCCACGTTGATGGGGGTGCGCTGTTCCAGATTGTTCCCGCGCGGCTCACGGCGGTAGTCGTTACCGTCGTACTCGACCTTGACCAGCAGCGAATCCAGCGGCGTCTGATAGGTGATGCCGCCAAAGACGCCGACCGGGCCCTTGAACATGTTGTCCAGACCAAAGCGACCGGCGTCGTTGATGTTGCTGCCCGCGATGGGGCGTCGATTCTTGAATCGATCGTCGATCGCTCCCAGCGGATTGGCGAAATCGCCGCGGTTGCCGATGTAGCCGGTCGCCAGGCCGATGGAGGCGTCGATGGGCCCCAGATTCTTGCTGGCAACCAGATATTCGCTGGAGAAGAAGCCGGTACCACCGAGGTCGCGTACACCGAAGGCAAGCTCCGGCAGCCATCGTGATTCCTGCCAGAGCCGCAGCTTGAAGTCGATCGATTTGTCCTTGTAGTTCTGGTCTCCCGCGATGTTCGGACCATAGCGGATGTTGGACACGTTGATGTAGCGGAACGTGCTCTCAAGCCAGGGGAACGGTTGCAGCGTGAGGTTGTAGCGGCTGTACGGGGAATTGTGCGAGGCCGTGAAGCTGAGGTCGCCGTCGGGCGCCATGCGTGCCGTCGGTGTCTGCAGGAGGCCGATGCCGCCCCATTCGTTGGCGGTCGGCGGAGGGGCTTCCTGGGCCTGCAACGCGGCACTCAGTGACAAGGCGAGCGCGGTCAGCGCAAAGCGGGCTGGGCGCGGCACGCGTGCACGCTGGGGAATGTCGGTCATTACGGGCTGACAGGCTGGGTGGCGATGAAGGTGGCAAGATCGTTGTTGAATGCCGGGTCGATGGATTTCAGCACCGATTCGCGCAACGGAACATAGATCGAACCGCCAGGGGCGACCGCCTGGGGATCCGCGCGGTTCCAGAGTGCAATGCCCTGTTGCTGAACCCGGCCATCGGGTTGCACGATGTAGAGCGAGTCGGGATCGGCGGCCGCGCTGGGTGGGCAGTCACGCAGATAGTCCCGCGCATCGCGCTGCGGGGAGTGGTGGACAGTGCAGCTGGTTCGGACCGCGCCGAGGACCGTGATGTGATCAGGTCGGACGGGAATGCGGAGTACATCGCCGGCCATGAGCACCGGATTGCTCTGCGGCTGCACCTGCATCAGGCGTGGCGAGATCACCGTCGGTACACGTCCGGTTGCAGCGTGCGCCTGTACCCATTGCTGGATGGCCGCCGCGGTTTCGACGACGGCCGGATCCGCGTTGAGCTGAAGCTGCGTCAGGCCATGCAGGATTCCGGCACGCAGTCGGACCTGTTCAACGAGCGCCTGGCGGCGAAGATAGCTGCTGCCGAGCAGATAGGCGTCGGCCGCAGGCTGGGCCTGGACAACCGCATCGGCCAGTCGCCGCTCCGGCTGGATGGCCTGGTCACCGGGATGGGCCACCGCACCCTCGACGCGGACGGTAGACGGTGCCTGCGCCAAGCACAGTGACGGTAGTGCCGACAGCATCAGGCAGAGAATTCGAGTGTTCATGCCTGTCATCCCTTCGGGGCACGGTAGGGCTTGAGCTGGGTGAGTTCCACGACGTACCCGGGGGCAAGATGCTGCCGGCTCTTCCAGATGAATCCGGTCGCCGGGTCCGCCCAGTAGATGTTCTGCGCGTCCATTCCACCGCCCTGGAGATGCTCGACGAATCGCTGCAGGGTGCGGGTGCGGCCGAGAATCCTGACCTCCTCGGTGGCGCCGGGTGTCAGCGTGCCGGTGACGACAACGCCGAGCTGATACGACGACATCCAGTCGTATTGGCGTTGCACCTGTGCCGGTCCGCTTAACGAAGTCAGGCGGTCGAAGGGGGACGCGCCGATGATCCGCGTCTGCAACTGACGTCCCAGCCCGCTTGAGCCCAGCAGCACGCCGTTGCCGTCCAGCTCGATCACGGCATGCGTGCCGGCGTACCACTGCTGCCGGCCACCATCAACGTAGCCAAGAACGGCCACCGCGGTCAGGTCACGTGTCTCGACCAGCACCTGCGGGAAGCGATTTGCCGCCACGGTAGCGGGGCTGACCTCAACGGGCTTGTGCAGCAACAGCCGGAAGCTGTCCGCCGTTGCCCGGCTGCCGGTGGTGCAACCGGCAAGCACGAGCGCCACGGCGATCAACGCTATGCGCAATAGACGGCTTGAAGTGCGTCGGAATGAACGCACCGAGGCTGCTCCCGTGCGCGCCATGTCAGTTGTCCCTGACTTCGGTTCCGGTGCGCGCGGCCGTGTAGAGGATATTGGTGAAGGGCAGCAGCTGGTTGACGAAGCGGTTCCAGCGGCTCACACCTGCGGCGCCGACAAACACCACGTCCCCGGGCTGCAGCTTGAACTGGCTGCCAACGGCAAATGCTGTTGGTGAGCGTGCTTCCAGCTGATAGATCACCGAAGGCTCCTGCTGCAGATCGGTGCTGCCGCGGATGACGTATACCGCATTGCCATTGGCCGTCTGCTGCAGCAGCCCGCGTGCACGACCGAGCGCCTGGTTCAATGTGACGTCGCCAGTCCGGAAGCTGTACGCGCCTGGCAGGTTGACCTCGCCAACGACGAAGACCTCCTTGCGATCCAGATAGGGGATATAAATTGAATCGCCATCCTTCAGGAACAGCTGGCGCCCACCATGTTCCTTGGCCAGACTTTCAAGGTTGATGGTGTAGCTCACTCCGTCGCGGCTGAACTGGATGCCCGAGAGATCCGCCTGGGCTGCGTTCAGTCCGGCCTGGCTGATGGCATCGGTCAGGGTAAGCGGCGAGGTACCGAGTGGGACGGGCGAGGACCGCTCGGCCGCGCCGGTGACCCACACCCGCTGGCTGCCGTAGTTGAGGACCGACACATCCACCTGCGGCGATTCCACGTACTGCGCGAGGCGCCGGCTGATTTCCTCACGGATCTCAGACGGGGTCTTGCCCGCCGCCTTGACCTTCCCGATGTAGGGGTAGAACAGCGTGCCATCGCTCTGCACCAGACGACCGGCGAGCGCGCCCTGTTGTTGGGAGCCGGCGGGTACGGTGAGTTCAGGGTGATCCCAGACCGTCACGTAGAGGATGTCACCGATGCCGACCTGGTAAGGGGAAGGCTGGTAATCGAAAAGCTCGGCAGGAAGCGTCTGTTCGTTGCGAGCTGCATGCTCCTGGGCGATCAGCTTGGAGGTGATGGTGACGATTTCCAGTCGGCCATCGTCGCTGCTCTGCGAAGTGACATCACTTCGGCGCAGGTGCTGACCTGGCGCGAATGCGCAGCCGGAAACGGCCAGCACAGTGAGTGCAGTGGCGAGAATACGGAGAGGCTTCATGTTCATGTGGTGGGTTTCCGACAGGCATAAAAAACCCCCGCCGTGCATTGCCCGGCGAGGGCTTGCTCGAACAGCAGGGCGAATCAGCCGCCGGTGCCGCCGGTCCCGCCAGTGCCACCCGTACCGCCGGTGCCTGGGCCGCCCGGACCCGGACCACCGGGTTCGCCGCCACCATTGTCGTCGCTGCCGCTGCTGCTGTCGCCACCGATGCTGTAAGCCACAGCTGCGGCTGCAATGCCGACTACAGTGGTGCCGAAAATGGCAGCGTTCGAATAGCCAGCGGCTTCAGCGCCGGCGGTCACTTCGGCAGCCGGGGTCTCGGCGTCAGTGGTTGCCTGCGCGTCCTGCGCGAAGGCCATCATCGGGGAGGCGGAGAATGCCGCCAGGGCCAGAACGGCGATCGTCTTCTTGAACATGGGAGAGGCACCTACTCCGTTAGGGAAAATTTCACCCCAATCTTGCGGCGGAAGGCCCGCAGTGTCAAGCGCCGGGTTCAGTTCCCGAGGTCATGCCGCTCATGCGTGCTGCTTCGCCCCGACAGCAGCTTGGCGGCGTCCCTGATGAGATCGTGTGTCCGAAGATCCGAAATGGCCGCCGGAACCACCAGCCCCGTCACGCAGGCCAGCAACAGCACCCGGACTTTCGGCCGCGAGTGGGCGACCGATGTCCCCAGCACCGCGCAGCTTGCAGCCAGGCCCAGAGCCAGGCCGGAGATGACCTCCGATGTCGAGTGTGCCTGAACAGGCAGTCGTGAATACGCGATTGCACCGGCCAGCAGAGAGCCTGCAGCGAACCAGCGGAGGTCCCTGCGTTCGCCAGTGCTCACCGTCAGCCATAGAGCCACCGGGTACACCACGCTGGACATGGCGGCGTGCCCGGAAATGCCGGTGAAGTCCAGACGCTGAATGCCCAGCCCCCAGCCCATGAACGCCAGCTTGGAGGCCAAGGTCAGTCCGGCGGTCACGGCGATGGCGACGGCCCAGCGTCGCCTCAAGGACGATTCGCTTCGCGGCAATGCCAGCAGCAGCACCATGGCCATGGGCAGCAGCCAGCGGCTGTCGCCCAAATTGGAGAGGAAAAGCCAGAACTCGGACATCCGGTGGGACTGATGTGGGGGCGGCCAGCATACCTGCCGCCGATGGCGCGGCGATCGTCGGTGGCTTGGTCCATTCAGCTGGACGCGGTATGCTTTACCGCTTGCGCAAGGCCCCGTAGCTCAGCTGGATAGAGCGTCCCCCTCCTAAGGGGAAGGTCGCCCGTTCGAATCGGGCCGGGGTCACCATCGGTCAATTGCCCGCAGATGATCAGGCGGGTACCGCTTCTGCTTGCGGCGTGCTGTCTTCGCTGCGGCGTGCTTGCCACCCGCCACAGTGCGTTGGAAAAGGGCGTGCGGCGGCCTGGTCTGCCTTCCGCCAGGCTCACCTAGGGGCGATCCAGGTCCTCTGGCAACAGGCCAGCGAGTGCGAGTATTCGATCGTGCCTGATCTGCTGCACCCAGTGGCCCCAGGCATCCGCCGCCGTCAAGACATCGATCGAGCCGCAGGCGGGACACCTCAGTTGCACACCCCCGTGCACATCGGTGAGCCCGCACCCATGCGACATCCGTGATTCGTCCCCACATGACTTGCACTTGGCCTGCACGGAATCCA
The DNA here is from genome assembly GCF_056760395.1 of Stenotrophomonas sp. STEN009. Lineage (NCBI taxonomy): Bacteria > Pseudomonadati > Pseudomonadota > Gammaproteobacteria > Lysobacterales > Lysobacteraceae > Stenotrophomonas > Stenotrophomonas sp. STEN009. The sequence goes on from NZ_JBRRES010000028.1 coordinate 6,479, forward strand.
GCCGTTCGATGGTGGCATCCAGGCGCAGCAAAGGGCGGATCCGCAGGATCCGGAATGCAACAGGAGTGGTCATGTGTCTTGCCGGTCAGGGGCTGGACACGGAGGCGAGGAATTTCGCGCCGAAGAGAAGCCGAATGCAGTGACCATACAGCATGAACTGTTAAGACTCTCGTTCTTGACAGCCCTTATTTCGTTCTGGTGAGGGCCGAGGGTTCGCGAGAGGGGCGGGGAGCCTGAACATCCAGTCAGGTAAGCAAGCCGTTTTCACACAAGGCTAACTGCTCAGCGCCCAGTTTCACTGCAGCGTGACGGGTCGGCAGGGGGACTCGTGGCAGGCCTTGAGCCTGCCGTGCGCAGCGCTTCCCCCATGACCAGCAGGATCCGAATGAATCGCAATGCCGTGACGTCCGTTGGCGTCGGACCGGGCGCCGTCCCCCTGTGCTGCCGGGTGGGCCATGCCGTCTTCCCTGGACGCGCACGCCGCCCCGCCTTCCCGATCATCCCCCCGGCGGCCGGGTGATGGGGCGTTTCCAGTACGCCTTCCGCAAGGCGCGGGGCTGGCAGGCCTCCCTGGTCGCCGCCGCGTGGGCAGCGCTGCGCTATACCGTCAGCGGGGATACCGGCTACTTCCGTTCCCACGGCGGCTGGCGAAGATCACGGATCAGCCGGAAACCGGGCGAGGCCGACTCTCTGGATGACTGAGTCCGCGGGTGATTCTTGCCGGAAACGCATAGCAGTCTGCGGGCTGCATGGGTTTGCCGGGCCTACAGTGGCCCCCAATGCCGGGAGGGGTACCCGGCCACCTGCACGCCTTCGGTCCAGACGGGAGTCGCCATGCACCTGCTGATCGCCCTTGGCAAAGTGGCCGCGGTGTTCGCCTGCGTGCTCGGAATTCTTGAAATCTGCAGCCGGGTTCACCGTCGGCGCAGGGGCCGCAGCAGGCGTGCGGACAGGGAAAAACTCCCCTGACGCACTTGGCGAGGCTCAGTCCTGCCTGAGCAGCTCCACCAGTTGCCGCAGCCGATAGGGTTTGGGCAGGAACTCGACCTGTTCGGGCAGGGGAGGCAGCTGCGAACGCGCATAGCCGGAGGAGAGGATCATGCGGGCGTGCGGCTGGTCGCGCGCGACGTGTTCGCTCAGTTCAATGCCGGACATGCCATTGGGCATGCTGACGTCGCTGAACACCACGTCGAAGCGGGTATCGCCGCGCAACAGGGCCACTGCTTCATGACCGTCGGCCGTGGTCGCCACGTCGATGCCGAAATCGCGCAGGGCCAGCCCTATCATTTCGCGCAGGTCGGTCTGGTCCTCCACCATCAGCACGCGGATCGGATCATCGGTCATGGGGCGGGTTCCTCTAGTGCGGGTAACAGCAGGCTGACTGTGGTGCCGACGCCTGGCGTGGTGGAGACATCGACGAAGCCGCCGCTCTGGGTGGTGAATCCGAACACCTGGCTCAGGCCCAGTCCGCTGCCTTTGCCGATGTCCTTGGTGGTGAAGAAAGGCTCTGTCGCGCGTTCCGCCACATCGACGGGCATGCCACGCCCCTGGTCACGCACGCTCACCGTCACGTATCGGCGCTGCTGGCCAGCCTCTCCATCCGGATCAAGGCGATGCTCCAGTGCGGTGGCGATCAGCACGTGGCCGCCATCGGCCGTGGCTTCGACAGCGTTCGCGACCAGGTTCGCCAGGGCGGTCTGCAGCTGCAGCGCGTCGGTGCAGACCGGCGGCAGATCGTGAGCCAGTTCCGTGCCCAGCAGTGTACCCGAGGCATGCGCGCGCCGCAGGCCCGGCAAGGACTCGACGATCAGTTCGTTGACGTCCACCGGTTCACGGATCAGGGTCTGCCCGGTGCTGAAGGCAAGCAACTGGCGGGTCAACAATGCGCCGCGGTCGGTCGCCGTCTGTGCAGTGGAAAGCAGTTCGTGGGCCCGCGGATCACTGCCCACGCGCAGCGCCAGCAGATCCAGTGCGTTGCCGATGGTGGTCAACAGATTATTGAATTCATGCGAGAGCCCACGACTCAACCGGCCGACCGTCTCGAACTGCTGGGTCTGCCGGAGTGCACGCTGTGCGTCACGCAGCAGGCGCTGCGCCTGCCATTGTTCGGTGATGTCGCGGGTGATCTTGACGTAGCCGAGCAGTTCGCCGTTCTCCAGCACCGGCTCGATCACGATGCTGGCGCGGAACGAGGCGCCGTCGCGACGGACGCGCCAGCCTTCGGCGGAGCAATGACCCTGCTGCGCGGCCAGCCGGAGCAGCCGCTGCGGCTCGCCGGCGTCGCGGTCTGCTGGCAGGTAGAAGCGTCCGAAGTGGGTCCCGATGACTTCCTCGGCTGCATACCCCTTGATGCGTTCGGCCCCGGGGTTCCAGCTGCAGACGATGCCCTCGGGATCGAGCAGATACAGCGCATGGTCCCGCACGCTGTCTATCAGCAGGCGCAGCTGTTGGGAAGTGTCCGTCAGAGCGGACCTCGTAGAAGCGGGTGCGTCCACGTGGAAATGAGCATTACCCCTGTGAGGGCCGGAAAGCTAGGCACTGCAGTGTGAAGGATGTGTGCAGGGATGACCCGTGCCATTGGTCGTATGCGGCTGAATACGACACGGGGTACCATCACGCACTTCTTTGCCTTCTGGAATCGCCCCGTATGCGTCCCGGTGCAACCTCGCGCGACCGCTGGATATGGATGACTGCTGCCGCATTGCTGGCCGCAACCATCGCACTGGAACTTGTCGTGCCTCTGGGTTATGCGGTGTGGCTGGCCTACTTCCTGGCCGTTGGCGTGACGGTGTTCCAGCGGAGTGCACGCGCACCGTTCGTGGTCGCGGTGCTGGCCTGCGCGCTGCTGATGGTGGGCTATCACATCGCCCCGGCAAGCACGAATTCGGCATTCTCGCTGGTGAATCGCACCATCGGCGGTGCGGCCTTCCTGATGATCGCGCTGATCGTGTCCCGCGCCATCCAGGCGCGCCGGCAGGCCATGCGCGCCCTGTGGCTGCAGGAGGCGGAGAACGCCGTGGCCATGAGCCTGCGGGGAGACCTGGGGCCGGAGCAGATCGCCGAGGCGGCGGCGACCAGCCTGGCCTCGCAGCTGCAGGCCGATGTCGGCGCCGTGTACCGGCTTGAGGGCGGCCGTCTGCAACTGACGGGCGGACTGGCGTTGCCGGCCGGCATGCCGACGTCGCTGGCGCTGCAGGAGGGGCTGGCCGGACAGGTCGCGCGCGACCTGCGCACCCGCCACCTGCAGGGCGATGAGGCCTCGGTACTTGAACTCCAGAGCAGCCTGGGGCGGGTTCCGGTGCGTGAGCGGATCCTTGCACCGATCACCAGTGACGGTGCCGTGGTCGGCATCGTCGAGCTGGGTCGATCCAGCGTCGGCGAACAGCGTGATCTGGACCGCGAACTGCTGGAGCGCTGTGGCGACACCATCGGCATGGCCCTGCGGGCGTCGCTGCTGCGCGCGCAGCTGGTCGTGCTGCTGGAGGAGTCGCAGCGCCAGGGAGAGGAGCTGCAGGCCCAGCAGGAAGAACTGCGCGTGGCCAACGAGGAGCTGGAAGAGCAGAGCCGCAGCCTGCTGCAGTCGCAGACCCATCTGGAACAGCAGCAGGCCGAACTGGAGCAGAGCAACGTACAGCTTGAGGAGCGCACGCACGAGCTGGAGGCGCAGAAGCAGGCCCTACTGGTTGCGCAGAGCCAGCTGGTGCGCAACAGCAACGAGCTGGCGGCGACGTCGCGCTACAAGTCCGAGTTCCTGGCCAACATGTCGCACGAGCTGCGTACGCCGCTGAACAGCTCGTTGATCCTGGCCAAGCTGCTGGCCGACAACAAGGACGGTACGCTCACCGAAGAGCAGGTGAAGTACGCACGGGCAATCCTGTCGTCGAACAACGATCTGCTGGCGCTGATCAATGACATTCTCGACCTGTCGCGCATCGAAGCCGGGCATGTCGAACTGAGCGATGAAGTGGTCGCGGTCGACAGCGCGCTGCAGCGGCTGCGCGAGACCTTCGATCCGATCGCGCGGCAGAAGGGGCTTGCCCTGGAGATCAGCGCCGATGCGCTGGCGCCGGGTCAGCTGGTGGTGGACAGCCAGCGCCTGCAGCAGATTCTGAAGAACCTTCTGGCCAATGCACTGAAGTTCACCGAGCACGGCAAGGTCAGCCTGCACGTGCGTCCCGGCGGCAGTGGCCGCATCCGCTTCGAGGTCTGTGATACGGGCATCGGCATCGCGCGGGAGCAGTTGCAGGTGATCTTCGAGGCTTTCCGCCAGGCTGATGGCAGCACCCGCCGGCGCTATGGCGGCACCGGGTTGGGCCTGTCGATCTCGCGCGACCTGGCTGCCCGCATGGGCGGCGAAATCCAGGTGGACAGCGAACCGGGGCGTGGCAGCTGCTTCGTGCTGGAGCTTCCGCTGCAGGGCGCCCCCGTGTCCGCGCCGGAGCCGGGAGCGGAGCCCGCGCGCGTGGCCACTCCGGCAGCGCGTCCGGTGGTTGCACAGATGGCGCCGACTGCGCCTGCGCCCCCGCCCGCAGCTGCCACACACGTTCCAGATGATCGTGGCCGGCGGCAGCGCATGGGACGCCTGATCCTGGCGGTGGAGGACGACGTGGCATTCGCCGAAGCGCTGGTGGTGCTGGCGCATGAACTGGACTTCGACTGCGTGGTTGCCGGCACGGCAGAGGAAGCGCTGGCGCTGGCTGCCGAACTACGGCCGAACGGCATCCTGCTCGACATCGGCCTGCCCGACGTGTCAGGTCTGAGCGTGCTGGAGCGTCTGAAGCGCAACCCGGACACGCGGCACATCCCCGTGCACGTGGTCTCGGCGATGGACCGCAGCCAAGTGGCCCGTGAGCTGGGCGCGATCGGCTATGCGATCAAGCCGACCACGCGCGAGCGGCTGGCGGCGGCCATCGAGCAGCTCGAGCAGACCAGCCAACGCGATGTCAGGCGCCTGCTGATCGTCGAGGATGACAGCGAGCTGAGGCGCAATCTGGAGCTGCTGCTGGGGCGTGATCAACTGCAGATCGTCGCCGTCGGCACACTGGCCGCAGCGCTGGAGCAGCTCAGCAGTGTCACGTTCGACTGCATGGTGATGGATCTTTCCCTGCCGGACGGCAGCGGTTACGACCTGCTTGAACACATGGCCGGCAATGATGACGTCGGCTTCCCGCCGGTGATCGTCTACACCGGACGTGCGCTCAGCCGCGAGGAAGAACAACGGCTGCGTCGTTATTCCAAGAGCATCATCATCAAGGGTGCGCGCTCTCCCGAGCGCCTGCTGGACGAGGTCACCCTGTTCCTGCACAGCGTGGAGGCGAGCCTGCCCACCGATCAGCAGCGCCTGCTGCGCGAGGCGCGCCGGCGCGACACCATCCTTGATGGGCGCACCGTACTGCTGGCCGAGGATGATGTGCGCAACATCTTCGCGCTGTCGAGCGTGCTCGAGCCGCTGGGTGTCAACCTGGAGATCGCGCGCAACGGCCAGGAGGCGGTCGATCGGCTGGCGCAGCGCGAGGTGGACCTGGTGCTGATGGACATCATGATGCCGGAGAAGGATGGTCTGACGGCGATGCGCGAGATCCGGGCGCAGCGCCACCTGCAGGACCTCCCGATCATCGCGTTGACCGCGAAAGCCATGCCCGATGACCGCGAGCGTTGCCTGCAGGCCGGCGCCAACGACTACATCGCCAAGCCGATCGATGTCGACAAGCTGGTCTCGCTGTGCCGGGTGTGGTGCTCGCGTCAATGAACGAGCAGGCCTTGTTCGACCTGGAGCTGAAGGTGCTGCTGGAGGCGATCTATCAGCGCTACCACTACGACTTCCGCAGCTACGCGGTGTCGTCGCTGCGACGGCGCATGCGTCAGGCCATGCAGCGCTACGAGTGCGAGAAGCTGTCGGACCTGCAGCATCGCCTGCTCCACGAGCCGGAGCTTTTCACTCAGGCGATGCAGTTCTTCACCGTGCAGGTCTCGGAAATGTTCCGGGACCCGGCATATTTCCGCACCCTGCGCGAGCAGGTGGTGCCGGTGCTGCGCACCTATCCTTCGGTGAAGCTGTGGGTGGCGGGCTGCAGCACGGGCGAGGAAGTGTGGTCGTTGGCGGTGCTGCTGCACGAAGAAGGGCTGCTGGAGCGCAGCATCGTCTATGCCACCGATATCAATCCCGGGGCCCTGGTGACCGCCGAGGCCGGCGCCTACCCGATCGATCGCCTGGCGCAGTTCAGCCGCAATTATCTGGCGGCGGGGGGCAGGGCGTCGTTGTCGGACTACTATTCGACGGCGTATGACGGGGCCGTGTTCGACCGTCACCTGCGACGCAACATCATGTTCGCCGACCACAGCCTGGCGACGGACACGGTGTTCTCCGAGGTGCACCTGGTGTCGTGCCGGAATGTGCTGATCTATTTCAACCGGGACCTGCAGGACCGGGCCGTGGGGTTGTTCCGGGAAGCGCTCGTGCATCGTGGCTTCCTCGGCCTGGGCAGCAAGGAGTCGCTGCAGTTCGGTTGCCATCACGACGCGTTCGACGTGTGTTCGCGCGAACATCGGCTGTACCGGAAGGTCGCCTGATGAATGACGCCGGTCTGCCGGAGGTGATAGTGGTCGGTGCATCCGCTGGCGGGGTCGCTGCCCTGCAGGCCATCGTGCAGGCGCTGCCGGCGGGCCTGTCGGTGCCGGTGCTGGTGGTTCTGCATGTGCCCCGTGACCGCAACAGCCGCATCGTCGAGGTGCTGGCGCCGCATTGCGCGGTGCCGGTGCGCGAGGCGGAGGACAAGCAGCCGATAGAGCGCGGTACGGTGACGTTTGCGCCGCCGGACTATCACCTGCTGGTGGAAGACCGGTCCTCGGTTGCCCTGTCGATCGATCCCCCTGTGCTGTATTCGCGTCCGGCCATCGACCCCCTGTTTGAATCGGCCGCGGCGGTGTTTGGTCCGCGCGTGCTGGCACTGCTGCTGACCGGCGCCAGCAGTGATGGCTCCGAGGGCGTGGCGGCAGTGCGCGAGGCGGGAGGTCGCGCCTGGCTGCAATGCCCCGAAGAGGCCGAAGCTTCGATGATGCCGGCCTCGGCCCTGCAGCATGCCGGCGCCGATGCGGTGCTGCCCCTTGAACTGATGTGTCGCCGCTTGAAGGAGTTGTTTTCATGAACCTGTTGCCACCGGACCCTGCGCAGTCCCAGGCCCCGGTCAACCTGTTGATCGTCGATGACGTTGCACAGAACCTGGTGGCCATGCAGGCACTGCTGCAGCGCGAGGGGGTCAACCTGCTGCTGGCCAGCTCCGGCGCCCAGGCGCTTGAACTGCTGCTTGAGCACGAGGTGGCGCTGGCGCTGCTGGATGTGCACATGCCAGAGATCGATGGCTTCACACTGGCGGAACTGATGCGGGGCTCGCTGCGCAGCCGCGACGTGCCGATCATCTTTCTCACCGCGTCGCCGGATGATCCGGTGCGCGCGTTCAAGGGATACGAAACCGGCGCGGTGGATTTCCTGCACAAGCCGGTGGCGCCGCAGGTGATCCTCGGAAAGGTCAATGTGTTCATCGAGCTGTACCAGCAGCGGCAGCTGCTGAAGGTGCGCAACGAAGCCCTGGAGCGCGCGCTGAAGTTGAACGAGACCATGGCCGCGGTGCTTACCCACGACCTGCGGACGCCGCTGTCCGCCATCCTGCTCTGCGCGGACAAGCTCAGCCTGGAACTGCCTGCGGGCAATTCCGCTGCGCAGCAGACATTGCAGCACCTGGAAGCAAGCACGCTGCGCATGGCACGGATGGTCGAGCAGCTGCTGGACTTCTCGCGCATCCGCAGCGGCGGCCTGCGATTGCAGACCACGACCTGCGACCTCGACGCCCTGGCCCGCGCGGTCATTGCGGAGGCGGGCAGTGCCCACGGACTCGAGCGGATCCGCTTCCAGGCGCAGGGCGATACCGTCCTGCAGGGCGACATGGATCGGTTGGGGCAGGTCGCATCGAACCTGATCGGCAATGCACTGACGCATGCCGGCGAAGCACATGTCCAACTGGACGGGCGTGACCCGCAGCGGGTGGTGCTGCGGGTCAGCAATGCCGGCCACATCGACGCGGCGCTGCTGCCGCGGCTGTTCGAGCCCTTCAAGGCCAGCTTCCACCAGAGCAAGGGCCTCGGCCTGGGGCTGTACATCGTCGATCAGTTCGTGCGCGCTCACGGCGGTCGATTGACCGCGCGCAACGACGCAGGGCAGGTCGTGCTGGAGGCAGCACTGCCACGGCGCTGCGGTGGGCCGGACATGGCCTGAATCTGAATTCTTCAGGAAGCGGGGCGCGCGCTTATGACGGGCTCATCCGCAACTGCTACCGTGGCTGCACATCTTGCCAGGGAAGCGCTATGCCATTGCGAGCCATCGCCTACGTCAGCCAGGCGCTGCCGGATCTTTCCGCAGATCGCCTGCAGGCGCTGGTGGACGACGCCGCCCGTTTCAACAAGCTGGCTGGCGTGACCGGGGTGCTGCTGCATGATGGCGGGCGCTTCCTGCAGTACATCGAAGGGCCGCCGGATGGTATTGATTCGGTGTATGAGCGCATCCTGCAGGCCGGCAGCCATGTCGACATCGTCGAGCTGGCGCGCAGCAGGCTTGGCCAGCGCCAGTTTCCCTATTGGGCGATGCGTGTCCTGCAGGTGGAGGCGTCCATGCTGCATGGACTCACGGTGGGCGACTGGGCCGGATTCAGCCGTGCGCTGCAGGGCGACCGCGCGGCGCCGACGGCGGTGGACCTGCTCGCCGACATCGTGCAGCCGGCGCTCCACGCCGGCTGAGTCGCGGCAGGGGCGCCGGGCTTCACCGCTGTCTCACCCTGCATGCGCTGAGATTGGACCTCCAGGGCATGGACGGGGGCAACATGGTACGGATGATGAAGCACACAGGGGCCGCGCTGCTGGTGGCGGCCCTGGCAGGCGCTGCAATGCCTGCCTTGGCCTGCACACGTGCGGTCTATCTGGGTGACAACGGCGATGTGATCACGGCGCGGTCGATGGACTGGAAGGTCGATGTGGCGACCAACCTGTACGTGTTGCCGCGCGGAATTGCACGGACCGGCGAGGCCGGGCCGAAGTCGTTGGCATGGACTGCACGGTACGGCAGCGTGGTGGCCACCGGCTACGACGTGTCGACCACCGATGGCATGAACGAGAAGGGGCTGGTCGCCAATCTGCTATGGCTGGTGGAATCGGAGTATCCGCAGCAGCGCGGCAGCAAGCCCGGCCTGGCCATTTCATTGTGGGCGCAGTACGTGCTGGATAATTTTGCGACAGTTGCAGAGGCCGTGGCGGCGCTGCAGCGTGAGCCGTACTCCATCGTCACCGACAAGGTGCCCGGCGAGGACCGGCAGGCGACCCTGCATCTCTCTCTGTCCGATGCCAGCGGCGACAGCGCGATCGTGGAATACATCGGTGGCCGTCAGGTCATCCATCATGATCGCCGCTACCAGGTGATGACGAATTCGCCCATCTTCGAGCATCAGCTTGCGCTCAACAGCTACTGGCAGCAGATCGGCGGCACGGTGATGCTGCCGGGCACCAACCGATCGGCCGACCGTTTTGCACGCGCGTCGTTCTACATCAATGCGATTCCCAAGGCGGAAGACCCCGTGGTGGCACTGGCCAGTGTGTTCAGTGTGATCCGCAATGTCTCGGTGCCGTACGGAATCACCACGCCGGGCGAGCCCAATATCTCGTCCACGCGCTGGCGCACCGTGGCCGACCACAAGCGACGCCTGTACTTCTTCGAGTCCGCGATGACGCCGAATACGTTCTGGGTGGACCTCAACAGGATCGACTTCGGTGGCAAGGTGCTCAAGCTGGACCTGGGCAAGGACCAGCGCAACACCTTCTCCGGCGATGCGCTGGAGCATTTCGTTCCCAGCGCACCGTTCACCTTCCTCGGTGTCGGGAGCTAGTTCGACGCCTGGGTCGCGGCCGGGTAGACCGCCTGGATCTGGCAGCTGCCGCGGGTGTACAGCGGCAGCGGCCCCAGGCCGCGCTCGTCGCCGGGCTCGAACTCGGCACTGAGGATGCGATCACCCGGATTGCCGCAGATCAGGCCGTTCTGCAGCCCGGACTGGAAGCTGACCTGAGGCGCGCGGTCCAGCTGGCGGCAACTGCCGCCCAGTTCGACGCGGTAGTAGCGGTGGCCGCCATTGCGGCGTGGATTGGTCTCCACCAGCAGCCCCTGCTGATCGGAGGACCAGGCACGGACGTTGCGGGTTGCAAAACAGTAGGCGGGCGATCCGCCGAAGCTGCGGCGCTGCTCGCGCCGCTCGCTGATGGTCACCGCAGGCAGGGTCGCGGTGCTCAGGCGGTCACTGTCACGGGCGACAGTGGCGTAGTCGCGGTTCTGCACTGGACTGACCGCGCTGACCGCGCAGCTGTGCCCGTCCACGACAACGCGTTCGCTGGGGCGGCCGCAGGCCCAGCCTGCCGGCGCTTCCAGCTTCAGGGAGGTGGCGGCACGCACGTTCGGGCAGTCTTCGCTGAAGTCGATCCGGTAGGCCTGGCCGGAAGCGGCACGGACGGCGATCGAGCGCGGCGAGGCCTGCTCCACCTCCTGCACGCCCACGGCGTCGAGGCAGTGCGGTGCCGGCGCCCGGCGTTCCTGCCCGCTGGCGGTGACGGAAAGGGACAGGCCGATGCTCGCGGCCAGAGCCAGGGAAACCTGTCGATATGCCATGACCTGCACTCCTTGCTGGATAGACGGCCCGACTATAGCAGTGAATTGCACCGCCGGTGCCAGGCGCGCAGACTTGCCGAATGGGCGCCATTTTCCACCTCCGGCACTATGGCCAGGCCACCGGCCTGGATCGCCACGACTACGCGCAATGGGTGCTGCCACTGCAGGGCGAGCTGCAGTTCGAGCTGGAAGGGCGGGGCGGCCGGCTGGACCTTCTGCAGGGCGCATTCGTGGCCGCCGGCGAGGCGCATGACCAGAAGGCGGAGGGTCCGAACGGTTTCGTGATCGTTGATTGCGGTCCGGATGTTCTGGACGACGACACGCAGGAGCACCTGTGCAGGCAGCGGTGGCTGCATCTGCCGCTGGCCCTGCGCCAGGGGCTGGCCGAGGTGCGGCAGGGGCAGCCGCTGCCGTTGCTGCTGCCTGCATTGCTGAGGGTGTTTGCACCGGCAGGCAGTGGCGCGCGCATGCAGGGGCTGTGCACGGCGGTACAGGCCGACCCGGGGCAGCCCTGGCCGGTCGCGCGCATGGCGGCATTCGTCGGCGTCAGCGAAAGCCGGCTGCATGCGTTGTTCCAGCGCGAATTCGGCTTGAGTCCGCAGGCCTGGGTCAGTGCCTGCCGCCTGCGCTGGGCCAAGCACCAGCTGCGGACCACTGCGCTGCCGATCAGCGAGATTGCGCTGGCCGCGGGGTATTCCGAACAGAGCGCATTGACCCGAGCCCTGCGCCGGGAGAGCGGCGTAACCCCTGCGGCCTGGCGGCGGGGCAGCCTCTGATCCATGGCGCTGCGGGAACGCCGCCGAGTGCGTCCGGCTCTGCCGGGACAGCAATAGCCTGGGTCAAGAGAGGTCGTCCGGTGGGCGGCTACACTGCGCGGCCTCTTCTCCCCCGAAGAATCCGCAATGCGCAACAATCCAATGGTCCTGGGCATCGCCAATGGCGTAGCCGCGGGCGCGCTGTGGGGCGTGGTGTTCCTGGCGCCTGCCGTGCTGCACACGTTCAACGCCCTGCAGCTGTCTGCCGGCCGTTATCTGGTCTATGGCCTCATCGCCGTGATCCTGCTGCTGCCGCGCTGGAGGCGGCTGGCATCGAGGCTGGGGCGCGCAGAATGGTACGGCCTGCTGTGGCTGAGCCTGGCGGGCAACCTGGTGTACTTCCTGCTGCTGGCCACGGCCGTGCAGTGGGCCGGTGGCGCTGCGGCCTCGCTGATCGTCGGCCTGATTCCGGTCGTGGTGACCCTGGTGGGCGTGCGCGAGCAGGGGGCGGTGCCCCTGAAGCAGCTGTTGCCCGCCTTGGCGCTGTGCGTGCTCGGCGTGGCCCTGGTCGGGTGGGAGGCGCTGATGTCCGAACACCTGGCGACGCCCTGGCGGCAGCGCCTGATCGGCCTGCTGTGTGCCTTCGGCGCACTGTTCTCGTGGGCGTTGTACTCGATCGGCAACAGCCGCTGGCTGGCGCGGCGCCCGGATCTGTCCAGCCATGACTGGTCGTTGCTGACGGGTGTCACCACCGGCGGACTGTCCCTGCTGCTGGTACCGCTGGCCTTCGCCGGGTCTGCCGGCAGCCACGCGACCGCACAATGGGGCGCATTCTGGGCCATCAGCGCAGGTGTCGCGGTCGTGGCGTCGATCGTGGGCAACGCATTCTGGAACCGTGCCAGCCGTCTGCTGCCGCTGACCCTGACCGGGCAGATGATCGTGTTCGAAACCCTGTTCGCGCTGCTGTACGCATTTGCCTGGCAGCAGCGCTGGCCAACCGTGCTGGAGGCATTGGCGATCGTGTTCCTGGTCGCCGGGGTGATGCTGTGCGCGCACGCCCACCGTGCGCCACGCGCGATCGCCGAACATGCCGGCTGAATGGACATCTCAGAGTCGACGATCGCTGCTTTGTCTCAGTTGCAACCAAATGACGGCACGTTGACAGATGATCGGCGCAGGGAGTTTTTGCGCTGCAGCACTTGACAGCAGCGGGGCGAACAGTGTTTTCTGTCCGCCATGGTCCTTGATGCCGCCACCGCCAGCCTGATTGCACCCGCTACCGCGGGCCGTCCGACTGCACCGGTCGCCATCACCACCATTACCACCACCACCGTCACCACTGCCCTGGTGCGGCCCGTCGTCTTCGTGTAACTCCCGAAAACCACGGCCCCGCACCATCCAGGTGGCGGGGAAACTCGACACCTGCATGCGACGGGGCCTCCTGCCGAGGTCTGCATGTCTTCCCACGTTCTCCCCCCTCCTGTTGCCCCGGCCGAGCTGGCCGCGCCGTCCACGGTCGTGCACAAGTTCGGCGGCACTTCGGTGGCCGACGCCGAGCGCTACCGCCATGTCGGCAGCCTGCTGCGGGCCCGCCCCGAATCGCAGCAGGTCACCGTTGTCTCGGCCATGAAGGGCGTCACCGATGCGTTGATTGAACTGGCCCAGCTTGCGGCGCGGGGAGACGAGGGGTGGCGCGAGGCCTGGCATGCGTTGCGTGCCCGCCATCGTGGGGCCGCGGTGGCCCTGCTCGGCGAACAGGTGGGCGACACCGTGGAGTGGATCGATGCGCGTTTCGAGCAGCTGTCCGAAGTACTGGCCGCGCTGACCGTGATCGGCGAGTTGCCGCGTGAAGTGCTCGACCGCGTGCAGGGCCTGGGCGAGGTGTTCTCCGCGCAGCTGCTCGGTACGTACCTGCGCGCATGTGGCGAGGACTGCGCCGTCCTTGATGCACGCGACGTGCTCGTGGTCGGCCACGGCGAGCTGGGCGTGGATGTGGACTGGGAAGCCAGTGCCGACCGTCTGGCCAAGTGGCGCCTGCAGCATCCGCAGACGCGCGTGGTCGCCACCGGGTTCGTCGCCCGGGACCGCAACGACCGCATCACCACCCTCGGCCGCAACGGCAGTGACTACTCCGGCGCGATCTTCGCCGCGCTGTTCAATGCCGACGAGCTGCACATCTGGACCGATGTCGATGGTGTGTTGTCGGCTGACCCGCGCCTGGTGCCGGAGGCGGTGCAGCTGGAGTCGCTGAGCTACGACGAAGCCTGTGAGCTGGCGTACTTCGGCGCGAAAGTGGTGCACCCGCAGACGATGTCGCCGGCGATCCGGCTGGGGCTGCCGATCTTCATCCGCAACACCTTCCAGCCGGCCCATCCGGGTACGCGCATCAGCGCCGAGCGCTCGCCGCGCGGACCGGTGAAGGGGCTCACGCTGAGTCCCGACCTGGCCCTGCTGAATCTCGAGGGGACTGGCCTGATCGGTGTGCCCGGCACCGCCGAGCGCGTATTCGCAGCGTTGCGCCAGGCGCAGGTGTCGGTGGTGATGATCTCGCAGGGTTCTTCGGAGCACTCGATCTGCTGCGTGGTGCGGGCTGCCGAAGCGGGCCGTGGCCGCGGAGCATTGCTGCAGGCCTTTGCCCATGAACTGTCGGTCGGCCAGGTGCAGCGCGTGCAGGTCCACGAAGGGGTCAGCGTGCTGGCGGCGGTGGGCGATGGCATGGCGGGCCAGCCAGGTGTGGCTGCGCGCCTGTTCGAGGCGCTCGGCCGGGCGCAGGTCAATATCCTGGCGATCGCCCAGGGTTCCTCCGAGCGCAACATCTCGGTGGCCGTGGACAGCGCTGACGCGACGCGCGCGCTGCGCGCCGCCCACGCCGGATTCTGGTTGTCGCCGCAGACGTTCGCGGTGGGCGTGATCGGGCCGGGCAACGTCGGTGCCGCGCTGCTGGATCAGTTGCTGGCGGCGCGCCCGCAGCTGCTGGCCAAGGCCAATGTCGATCTGCGCCTGCGTGCACTGGCATCGCGTTCGCGGATGCGGCTGGAGGCCGATGGTCTGCATGCCGACTGGCGGCAGGCGCTGCAGGCGGGCGGTGAGGCCAGCGATCTCGACCGCTTCACCGAGCATCTGCTGGCCGCGCACCTGCCGCATGCGGTGGTGATCGACTGCAGTGGCAGCAGCGAGGTCGCCGAGCGCTATGCCGATTGGCTGGCCGCGGGCATCCATGTGGTCACCCCGAACAAACAGGCAGGCGCCGGCCCGCTGTCGCGCTACCAGCGGATCCGTGCGGCGGCGGCGGCCAGCGGCGCGCGCTTCCGCTATGAGGCGACGGTGGGCGCCGGCCTGCCGGTGATCACCACGCTGCGCGACCTGGTCGATACCGGCGACGAGGTGCTGGCCATCGAAGGCATTTTCTCGGGCACGCTGGCCTGGCTGTTCAACCGCTTCGACGGCAGCCAGCCGTTCTCCTCGCTGGTGGCGCAGGCGCGTTCGATGGGCTACACCGAGCCGGATCCCCGCGATGACCTGTCGGGCGTGGATGTCGCGCGCAAGCTGGTGATCCTGGCGCGCGAGGCCGGCCACGCACTCAGTCTTGAACAGGTGCAGGTGGAAAGCCTGGTGCCGGCGCTGCTTCGCGAAGGCAGCGTCGAGGACTTCATGGCCCGCCTGGGCGAGTCTGATGCATCACTGCAGCAACGCCTGCAGGACGCGCGCGAGCGCGGCGCAGTGCTGCGCTATGTGGCCAGGCTTGACGCGGACGGCGCGTCGGTGGGTCTGCACGAGCTGCCGGCGGCACACGCGTTCGCCAACCTGCGCCTGACCGACAACGTGGTGCAGTTCCGCACCCGCCGCTACTGTGAGAATCCGCTGGTGGTGCAGGGGCCCGGCGCGGGACCGGAGGTCACGGCTGCAGGCGTGTTTGCCGACCTGCTGCGGGTGGCGGCCGGTGAAGGGGCGCGCCTGTGATCGCACGTGCATTCGCACCGGCGTCGGTGGCCAATGTGGCAGTGGGGTTCGACATTCTGGGCCATGCCATCGCCGGTATCGGCGACACGGTCAGCGTGCGCCGCATCGATGAGCCTGTGGTGCGTATCGCGGCGATCCGTGGCAGTGCGGTCGAGCTTCCACTGGAGGCAGCGGGCAACACGGCTGGCGCGGCACTGCTGTCACTGCGCGAGGGCCTGGGCCTGGGCTACGGGTTCGAGCTGGAGATCGACAAGGGCATTCCGTTCGGCTCCGGCATGGGTGGCTCAGCGGCATCCTGCGTCGCGGCACTGGTTGCAGCCAACGCGCTGCTGGATGCGCCGCTGCCACGCGCCGCCCTGTATCCGCACGCGCTCGACGGCGAAGCGGTGGCCAGCGGCGGTCGCCATGGCGACAACGTCGGCCCCTTGCTGGCGGGCGGGCTGGCGCTGTGCACCGCCGACAGGGTGGTGTCGGTGCCGGTGCCTGCGTGCTGGCACAGCCTGCTGGTGCATCCGCATGCCGTGCTGGAAACGCGCAGGGCACGGCAGGCACTGCAGGGCAGTTATGAGCTGCGCGAGTTTGTCGCCCAGAGCGCGAATCTGGCCCTGGTCCTCAGCGGCTGCCATCGCGGCGATGCCACGCTGGTGCGCGCAGGCTTGCGCGATGTGCTGATCGAGCCGCGCCGCGCCGGCCTGATCGCTGGATTCGAGGCAGCGCGTGACGCCGCGCTGTCGGCGGGCGCAATGGGCGCGGGTATTTCCGGTGCCGGTCCCAGCGTGTTTGCCTGGTTCGAAGATGCGGTGCAGGCACAGGCTGCCGCAGGGCAGGTCCGCGCGGCATTTGCGGCTGCCGGCTTCGACAGTGACGCCTGGGTCTCGCCGCTGGACGCGGCGGGAGCACGACTGTGCTGACTTCTTTCCTCTCATTGGATACCGATCCCATGCAATTCGTTTCCACCCGCGGCCAGTCGCCGGCCGTCGGCCTGAGTGCCGCCATCGCCGCCGGCCTCGCCCCCGATGGGGGGCTGTATGTGCCCAGCGCCTTGCCTGCGCCGCATCATGTGCAGCAGGGCGAGACCCTCGCCGAAACCGCCGCCGATCTGCTGGCACCCTTCTTCGACGGCGACGCGCTGCAGGAGGCGCTGCCTTCGATCTGCCGTGAGGCGTTCGATTTTCCGGTGCCGTTACGTCCGCTTGGCGGTGGCGACTACGTCCTCGAGCTGTTCCATGGTCCCACTGCGGCCTTCAAGGACATCGGCGCACGTTTCCTGGCAGGCGCGCTGTCGAGGCTGCAGGCGGGCAAGGGACGCGACCTGACGATCGTCGTTGCCACGTCCGGTGATACCGGTGCCGCCGTGGCGGCGGCCTTCCATCGCCAACCGGGCGTGCGCGTGGTGGTGCTGTATCCGGATAGCCGGGTATCGCCGCGCCAGGCGCACCAGCTCGGCTGCTTCGGCGACAACATCCAGGCGCTGCGCGTGGCGGGTTCGTTCGACGACTGCCAGGCCATGGTCAAGCAGGCGCTGGCCGATCGGGCGTTGCAGGCGGACGTGCCGCTGAGTTCGGCCAACAGCATCAGCCTGGGGCGTCTTCTGCCACAGATGAGCTACTACGCGCATGCGGCACTGGCCCATCATGGGCAGCATCGGCGCCGGCTCAATCTGGTGGTGCCGACCGGCAACCTGGGCAACGCGATGGCTGCGGTGCTCGCACGCACGCTGGGGGTTCCCATCGGCCAGATCGTGCTGGCCACCAATGCCAATGATGTGCTGCCGAAGTACTTCGAGGGCGGCGCGTATCAGCCGCAGGCCAGTGTCGCCACGGTCGCCAATGCGATGGATGTGGGCGCGCCGAGCAACTTCGAGCGCCTGCGCTGGCTGTACGACGGCGACGATGCCGAACTGCGCGCAGCCTTCCGTGCTTTCGCGGTGGATGATGTGACCATCCGCGCCACCATCGCCAGTGCGCACGCCAGCGGGGGCGAGCTGTTCTGCCCGCATACCGCGACGGCAGTGAAGGTGCTGAAGGACCTCCGCGCGGGCGGGGCGAAGGGCGACTGGGCGGTGGTGGCAACCGCGCACCCGGCCAAGTTCGAGGCGGTGGTGGAGCCATTGATCGGCGAAGCAGTGCCGGTGCCTCCGGCGCTGGCGGCGCTGCTGCAGCGTCCCGCGCATGCGGAACCGCTGGCTGCCGACTATGCGGCGCTGCGCGAGGTGCTGCTGCGCTGACGCACAGGTGCCGGGCATGGCGCGGTGTCGTCTGAAGCAAGGGGCAGGGTGGGGCGCCCGGTACCACCGGGCGCAGGTCGCGGCGCGACGCTCAACCCTGGACGTCGCCCGCCAACTGGCGCAGCCCGTCCTCGTCGAGGATCTCCACGACGTTCAGGTGCGGCAGCGCGATCAGCGCCTGCTGACGCAGCTTGGTGAAGGTGCGGCTGACCGTCTCCATGGTCAGGCCGAGGTGGTCGGCGATGTCGCCGCGCCCCATCGGCAGCGAGACGCGCAGGCCGTCGCCGCCCAGCCGCGCCTCGCGCGCGGCCAGGCGCAGCAGGAAGTCAGCCAGCTTTTCCGCGGGCTGCAGCCGCGCCAGGGCGAGGGCCGCATCCTGCGCAGCGTCCAGCTCCTGGCAGGCACGTTGCAGCAGCTTGCGCTCCAGGTGCGGATAACGCCCGCGCAGCGCCTTCATCTGCGGCAGCGCGACGCGGCAGACCCGGCTGTCAGCGATCGCCTCGATGTCATAGCGGTGATGGTCGCTGCCGCTCAGGCCCAGGTAGTCGCCCGGCAGCACGAAGCCATTGATCTGGCGGCGGCCGTCGGCCAGCGTCCGCACCAGGCGCAGTGCGCCGGCGGTCAATGTATAGACATGCTGGCGCTCTTCGCCGGTGCGGGCGAGGGTGCTGCCCATCGTCACCGCCTGCGAGACGGTCACCTGTTCAAGTGCCTGCACTTCGTCAGGAGACAGCGCCGAACACACCGCCAGGTGGCGGACCGAGCAGTGCAGGCAGTCCAGCGTGGAGCAGGACTGCCCGGCGGTGTCGTTGTTGGCGGACGGGGCGCCGGAAGGCCGGGACATGGTGCGTGGGCGTATCGCGGGCGGGGAGGGCCTTATGATACTTCAAGCGGCTGCTCGACCCTGCGTCAGGCGGCCGCGCGCTCCAGGGCGCTAGAATGTCGCCCCCTCCCACGTCCCGTTCCAGCAGGAGTTGCTCCCGTGATCAAGCCCCGTACCCCGCCCGGCACCCTTGAGCTGCTGCCGCGCGAGCAGATTGCGTTCCAGCGCATGCTGGACGTCATTCGCCGCAACTACGAGCGCTTCGGGTTCCTGCCGGTGGAGACGCCGGTGTTCGAGCTGTCCGATGTGCTGCTGACCAAGTCCGGTGGCGAGACCGAGCGCCAGGTGTACTTCGTGCAGTCCACAGGTGCGCTGGCCAATGCCGCCGAGTCGGGTGACCGCTCGCTTCCGGAAATGGCCCTACGCTTCGACCTGACCGTGCCGCTGGCGCGCTATGTGGCTGAGCATGAGCACGAACTGACATTCCCGTTCCGGCGCTACCAGATGCAGCGGGTGTACCGTGGTGAGCGTGCCCAGCGCGGCCGCTTCCGCGAGTTCTACCAGTGCGACATCGACGTGATCGGCAAGGACAGCCTGAGCGTGCGGTACGACGCCGAAGTGCTGGCGGTGATCCACGCGGTGTTCTCGGAGCTGCGCATCGGAGACTTCAGCATCCAGTTGAACAACCGCAAGCTGATGCGTGGCTTCTTCGAAAGCCTGGGCGTGGCCGAGGGCGAGCGCCAGCTGGCGGTGCTGCGTGAAGTGGACAAGCTGGACAAGCGGGGCGCCGACTACGTGCGCGAGACGCTGGTGGGCGACGGGTTCGGCATTCCGGCCGGACCGGTCGAGAAGATCCTGGCATTCGTGGCCGTGCGTTCGCAGGGGCATGCCGATGCGCTGGCCCAGCTTTCGGCGCTGGAGGACGCTGCGGGGTCCTCGGAAACGCTGCGTGCCGGCGTTGCAGAGCTGCGCGAAGTGCTGCAGCTGGTGCAGGCGCTGGGTGTGCCGGAGAGTGCCTACTGCCTCAACTTCTCCATCGCCCGTGGCCTGGATTACTACACCGGCACCGTCTATGAGACCACGCTGACCGACCACCCGCAGATCGGTTCGATCTGCTCCGGCGGCCGCTATGAAGACCTGGCCAGCCACTACAGCAAGTCGAAGCTGCCCGGCGTCGGCATTTCGATCGGCCTGTCGCGCCTGTTCTGGCAGCTGCGTGAGGCGGGCCTGATCGACGGGATCGAGGCCAGCAGCGTGCAGGCGCTGGTGGCGCTGATGGACGAGCAGGGCATGGCGCAGTCACTGGATATCGCCCGCCGCCTGCGGGCCGGTGGCATCAACACCGAAGTGCAGATGGAGCCGAAGAAGATCGGCAAGCAGTTCCAGTACGCGGCCAAGGCGGGCATCCGCTTCGTGGCGCTCGCCGGCGAGGACGAACTGGCGCGCGGGGTGGTGGCGGTGAAGGATCTGCTCCGCGAGCAGCAGTTCGAGGTATCCCGCGAGGAGCTGGCCAGCACCCTGCAGGTGGAACTGGAGCAGTCGAAGGTGATGGTGTGAACTGACATTGCCGTGCCGCCGCTCTCCCGGTGGGGCGGCGCTGACCTGGATGACGCCCGCCTCTGGCGGGCGTTTTTCGTTTCCGGAACCTGAATGCTCGGGTGGAGGCGGTGGGGTGGTTTGACGCACTGCGCAAGAATGCGCTAATGTACTAGCGCGCTATTACATTGATGCAAGAGATCCGCCCCGTGAAAGCTCGCCCCGACATCGCCGCCAAAGACCCCCAGGCCGATCTGGAAGCCCTGGCCCAGGCGTTCGCGGCCCTGCAGGAGCCGGAGCAGGTCATAGCTTTCCTGCGTGACCTGTGTACTCCGGCCGAGCTGGAGGCCATGGCCGACCGCTGGAAAGTGGTGCCGCTGCTGCAGCAGGGGGTGCCATACCGCGAGATCCACGAGCGCACCGGGGTCAGCGTGACCACCACCGGACGGGTGGCGCGCTCGCTCGAGCATGGCCATCGAGGCTATGCCGCTGCCATCGACCGTCTGGCCTCGCGCTGATCCGCGCCCCGTACCGAACTTCGAGACCTTCCCATGAGTGCAACCCAGGCAGCCCCGGCACGAGACCGGCTGCGTATCGCCATCCAGAAGAGCGGGCGGCTTGCCGAGCCCGCCCGCAACCTGCTCAGTGCCTGCGGCTTGAGCTGGCGCGAAAGCCGCGACAAGCTGTTCTGCTACGGAGAATCGTTGCCGGTGGACCTGCTGCTGGTGCGCGACGACGACATTCCTGGCCTGATTGCCGACGGTGTCTGCGACCTGGGCATCGTCGGTCGCAACGAACTGGACGAGCAGGCCGCCGCGCGTCGCCAGATCGGCCTGCCGGATGCCTATCAGGCCCTGCGGGGGCTGGGTTTCGGCCAGTGCCGGCTGATGCTGGCGGTGCCGGAGGACTGGCAATGGCAGGGGCCGGCACAGCTGGCCGGCATGCGGATCGCCACCAGCTATCCCGCCATCCTCAAGGCATGGCTGGTTGAGCAGGGCGTGGACGCGCAGGTGGTGGAGCTGTCCGGTTCGGTTGAGATCGCCCCACGGCTGGGCACGGCCGACCTGATCTGCGATCTGGTGTCGAGTGGTGCCACCCTGCGTGCCAACCAGCTTGTGCCGGTGCACAACCTGCTGGACAGCGAGGCGGTGCTGGCCGGTGCGGTGCGCGTGCCCGATGACGCTCGAGCGGGCCTGCGCGCCATGCTGCTGCGCCGTCTCGATGGCGTGGTACAGAAGCAGGACCGCAAGCTGCTGATGTTCCGCGCCAGCGAAGACCGTGTTGATGCCCTGGCCCAGCTGCTGGCCGATGCCGGGCCGCTGGAGCGCCTGCCGGCTGACGGCGGCACGCTGCGGCTGCAGACCATGTGCCCCGGACCACTGAGCTGGCAGCGCATGGAAGAGCTTGAGCGTGCGGGCGCGCAGGGCCTGATGGTGTTGAGCGTGGAGCGGTCGCTGGCATGAATCGTCTGATCTGGTCGCAACTTGATGAGGCTGCGCGCAGCGCGGCACTGACCCGCCCGGTGCAGGCCGTGGCCCAGCAGACGCGCGATGCGGTCGCGACCCTGATCGCGCAGGTGCGCGCGCAGGGCGACGAGGCGCTGCGTGTGATCACCGCACGCTTTGACGGTGTGCAACTGCCGTCTTTTGAAGTGTCTGACGCCGAATTCGCGACTGCCGAAGCGGCGGTGCCAGGCGATCTGCGCCAGGCCATGGTGGAAGCGGCTGGGCGCATCGCGCGCTTCCACAGCGCAGGCATGGGCCAGGGCTATGCGGTGGAGACCGCGCCGGGCGTGGTCTGTGAACGCATGCTGCGGCCGATCGGCCGGGTCGGCCTGTATGTGCCGGCCGGCAGCGCACCGTTGCCGTCCACGGCGTTGATGCTGGGCGTGCCGGCGCAGCTGGCCGGGTGCCCGCAGGTGGTGCTGTGCACACCACCGCGCGCCGACGGCAGCGCCGATCCGGCGGTGCTGGTGGCTGCCCGGCTGACCGGCGTGCAACGCGTTTTCAAGCTGGGCGGCGCGCAGGCGATCGCTGCGATGGCCTATGGCACCGCCAGCGTTCCGGCCTGCGACAAACTGTTCGGGCCCGGCAACAGCTTCGTCACCGAAGCCAAGCAGCAGGTCGCGCAGAACGGTGCAGCGGCGATCGACATGCCTGCAGGGCCGTCGGAAGTTCTGGTGATTGCCGATGCCGGTGCCAATCCGGCGTTTGTGGCTGCCGATCTGCTGTCGCAGGCCGAACACGGCCCCGATTCGCAGGTGCTGCTGCTGACCGATGATGCCGCGATGCTGGCCGCGGTCGAGGCCGAAGTGGAACGCCAGGTCGCGCTGCTGCCGCGGCAGGATATCGCCCGCCAGGCGCTTTCGGCGTCGCGCCTGATCCTGGTCGACACGCTGGCCGATGCCTTCGCGATCAGCAACCGCTACGCCCCTGAGCACCTGATCCTGGCCCTGCGCGAACCACGCGGCTGGCTTGATCGGGTGCAGGCTGCAGGCTCGGTGTTCCTGGGTGATTACACCCCCGAGGCATTGGGCGACTACTGCAGTGGTACCAACCATGTGCTGCCCACCGCAGGCGCCGCACGTGCGTACAGTGGTGTCAGCGTGGCCAGCTTCCAGAACTTCATCAGCGTGCAGAGTGCCAGCGCCGCCGGGTTGGCGGCGATCGGCGGCTGCGCGCGCACCCTTGCCAGCGCCGAAGGGCTGGACGCGCACGAGCGCGCCGTTGCCCTGCGCATGGAGGTGGCTGCATGAATGCCGGGATCGACGAGGTACTGGCGCTGGTGCGCCCCGACCTGCAGGCCTTTGCAGGTTACAGCTCGGCGCGCAGTGCGGCAGTGCAGGGCGATGTCTGGCTGAACGCCAACGAATCGGCCTGGGCCAACCCCGCGGACGCCGAGGGCCACAGCCGGCGCTATCCAGAGCCCCAGCCACAGGCGTTGCGCGATGGACTGGCTTCGCTGTACGGCGTGCAGCCGCAACAGGTGCTGGTTGGGCGTGGCAGCGATGAAGCCATCGACCTGCTGGTGCGTGCGCTGTGCGTGCCGGGGCGCGATGGTGTGCTGGTCACGCCGCCGGTGTTCGGTATGTATGCAGTCTGTGCACGGCTGCAGGGCGCGCCTCTGATCGAAGTGCCCCTGGTCGATGCCGTCGACGGCCTGCACGCCGACCTGGATGCGGTGATCGAATCGGCCAGAGCACGCAATGCGAAGCTGGTGTTTCTGTGCGCGCCCTCCAATCCGGCCGGCAGCGATATCGCCCTGGCCGACATCGAGCGTGTGGCCGAAGCCTTGCGCGGTCGGGCGCTTGTCGTGGTCGATGAAGCCTATGTCGAGTACGCGCAGCGTCCTTCGGCGACCTCCCTGCTTGCCACGCACGCCAATGTGGCAGTGCTGCGTACGCTTTCAAAGGCCCATGCGCTGGCGGCGGCACGGATCGGAACGTTGATCGCCGCAGCGGAACTGATCGCGGTGCTGCGTCGCTGCCAGGCACCGTATCCGGTGCCAACGCCGTGCGCGGAACTGGCGGTGCAGGCGCTGCAGCCGGCGGCGCTGGCACGCACACGCGAGCGCGTGGCCACCGTGATCGCCGAACGCGAGCGCCTGCGCACTGCGCTGCAGGGCCTGCCTGGCGTACGCCAGGTCCATGCGTCCGCAGGCAACTACCTGCTGGTGCGCTTTGCCGATGCCCAGGGCGCGTTCGATGCGTTGCTGGCGGCCGGCGTGGTGGTGCGCGACCAGCGTGCAGCCCCGCAGCTGGAGGATGCGCTGCGGATCAGCATCGGCAGCCCCGAAGAGAATGACCGCGTGCTTGCGGCCCTGTCGGCCCGGAGGGCCGTTGCATGACCCCGATCCTGTTCATCGACCGCGACGGTACCCTCATCGAGGAACCTTCCGACTTCCAGATCGACGCCTACGAGAAGCTGCGCTTCGTGCCGCAGGTGATTCCGGCACTGCTGAAGCTGCGTGATGCCGGCTACCAGTTCGTCATCGTCACCAACCAGGATGGCCTCGGCAGCGAGGGCTATCCGCGCGCCAGCTTCGACGGACCGAACGATCTGATGCTGCAGATCTTCGAAAGCCAGGGCATCGTGTTTCGTGACGTGCTGATCGACTGCAGCTGGCCGCAGGACAATGCCCCGACCCGAAAGCCCGGCATCGGCCTGATGACGGCCTACCTGCAGGACCGCAGCATCGACTGGGCACGCTCGGCGATGGTCGGCGACCGCATCACCGACCTGCAGTTCGCCGACAACCTCAACATCCGTGGCTTCCAGTTGCGCACGGAGCAGTTCGGCGGTGACTGGGACTGGCCGGGCATCGCCCACGCACTGGCCGATGCGCCGCGCACGGCCGTGGTCCAGCGCAACACGAAGGAAACGAAGATCCGCGTCGAGCTGGATCTGGATCGCGCCGGTGACGCCAACATCCGCACCGGGTTGCCGTTCTTCGATCACATGCTGGAACAGATCGGCAAGCACGGTGGTTTTGCGCTGGACATCCGCGCCGAGGGCGACCTGCACATCGACGAGCATCACACCATCGAGGACACAGGGCTGGCGCTGGGCCAGGCGCTGCGCGAAGCCTTGGGTGACAAGCGCGGCATCGGCCGCTACGGGTTCACCCTGCCGATGGACGAGACCCTGGCCAGCGCAGCGCTGGACTTCAGTGGCCGGCCCTATTTCGTCTTCGAGGGCGAGTTCAAGCGTGAGCGCGTTGGCGACATGCCGACCGAACTGGTGCCGCATTTCTTCCGCTCGCTGTGCGATGCAAGTGGATTGAACCTCAATCTGCAGGTGCGCGGTGACAATGACCACCACAAGGTGGAGGCCTGTTTCAAGGCGCTGGCCCGCGCGCTGCGCCCGGCACTGGCGCGCCAGGGCACGGCGCTGCCCTCGACCAAGGGGGCCCTGTGAGCGAAGTCGCGCTGATCGATGCCGGCGGCGCCAATCTGGGTTCCGTGCGCTATGCACTGGAACGGCTGGGGGCCAGTGTCCGCCTGGTACGCGACGCAGAGGGGCTGGCGGGCGCACGGCGGGTGATCCTGCCCGGCGTCGGTGCGGCAGGGCCGGGCATGCAGCGCCTGCACGCGCAGGGACTGGTGGAGCCGTTGCGACGGATCGAGGTGCCGTTGATGGGCATCTGCCTGGGCATGCAGCTGCTGTTCGAGCGCTCGGAAGAAGCCGGCGTGGAAGCGCTCGGCCTGATTCCCGGGGTGGTGCGCAAGCTGGTACCGGCGTGCGGCATCCGCGTGCCGCACATGGGCTGGAACCGCCTGCTGCCACTGCGGTCCTCGCTGCTGCTGCGCGATGTGCCTGATCGCGCAAGCGCCTACTTCGTGCACAGCTATGCGGCGCCATTGAACAGCCACACGGTGGCCGCCTGCGATCACGGCGGCCTGTTCACTGCCGTGGTGGAGCAGGGGCGCTACTTCGGTGCGCAGTTCCATCCCGAACGCTCCGGCGATACCGGATCGCTGATGTTGCGCAACTTCCTCGAGGGCACCGCTGCATGAGTTTCACCGTCTACCCCGCACTGGATATCCGCGAAGGCCGTGTGGTGCGGCTGCGGCAGGGCGATTACGCGCAGGAAACGCACTACGGCGACGATCCCCTGCCGCGCGCGCAGGCATTCGCCGCGCAGGGCGCGCGTTGGATGCATCTGGTCGATCTGGACGCAGCCCGTGCCGGTGGCTACACGCTGGCCCCGCTGCTGGCGGCGGTTCGCACGCAGACGACGTTGCAGGTGCAGACCGGCGGCGGTGTGCGTGGGCGTGATGATGTGGCGCGCATTCTCGATGCGGGCGCGAGCCGGGTGGTGGTAGGGTCGCTGGCAGTGCGCAGGCCCGATGAAGTGGTCGGCTGGCTGCAGGCGTTCGGTGCCGATCACATCACCATCGCGCTGGATGCACGCCAGGACCCTCAGGGCCAGTGGCAGCTGCCGGTGCATGGCTGGACCGAGAACGCGGGCGTGACCCTGGATGACCTTGCGCTGCGGTATGCACGGGCGGGCATGCGCCACCTGTTGTGTACCGATATCGCCCGCGACGGCATGCTGGCCGGGCCGAACATCGGCCTGTACCAGCACCTGGTGTCGCTGCTGCCGGGCGTGCAGGTGCAGGCCTCCGGTGGCATCCGCGATGTGGCCGACGTGGCCGATGCGCGTGCTGCCGGCTGTGGCGGCGCCATCCTTGGCAAGGCGCTGCTGGAACAGCGCATGGACCTGGCGGAGGCGCTGGCATGCTGAGTCGCCGCATCATTCCCTGCCTGGACGTGCGCGAAGGACGGGTGGTCAAGGGGGTGCGCTTCCGTGACCACGTGGACATGGGGGATATCGCCGAGCTGGCGCAGCGTTACCGCGACCAGGGGGCCGATGAGCTGGTGTTCTACGACATCGGCGCCAGCCCCGAGGCGCGTTCGGTCGATGTGGCCTGGGTCGAGCGCATCGCACGGCTGATCGATATCCCGTTCTGCGTAGCCGGTGGCATCGACAGCGTGGAAACCGCACGGCGGGTGCTGTTTGCCGGTGCCGACAAGATCTCGATCAATTCGCCGGCACTGGGCCGTCCCGCACTGATCGACGAGCTGGCTGCCGAGTTCGGCGTGCAGTGCGTGGTGGTCGGCGTCGACTCGGTGCGCGAGGCCGATGGCGAATGGCGGGTGCGCCGCTTCAGCGGCGACCCGGACAAGACCCGGGCGGTACCCATACGGACGCTGGATTGGATCGTCGAGGCACAGCGCCGCGGCGCAGGCGAGATCGTGCTGAACTGCATGGACAGCGATGGGGTGCGCCGCGGCTACGATGTGGCCCAGCTGCAGCAGGCGCGTGCGTTGTGCCAGGTGCCGCTGATCGCGTCGGGCGGTGCGGGCACGATGGAGCATTTCGCCGAGGCCTTCGACCGCTCCGACGTGGATGGTGCGCTGGCCGCCAGCGTGTTCCACAGCGGCGCCATCGCCATTGCAGACCTGAAGCGCTACCTGCGCGAACAGCAGATCGAGGTACGGGATGTCTATTGAGGTGCGACCGTCGCTGGAGGCCCTGCAGGGGCTGGACTGGAGCAAGGGGGACGGCCTGCTGCCCGCGGTGGTGCAGGACGCCGATACCCTGCAGGTGCTGATGCTGGGTTACGTCAGCGCGGAGTCGCTGGCCGCGACGCTTGCCGTCGGGCACATGACCTTCTACAGCCGCAGCAGGCAGCGCCTGTGGACCAAGGGCGAGCAGTCCGGCAACGTGCTGGCGGTGCAGTCCATCAGCGTGGACTGCGATGCCGATACGCTGCTGGTGCTGGCCCGCCCGGCAGGACCGACCTGCCACACCGGTGCGGAGAGCTGCTTCGACCAGGCGCCGAAGGATTTCCTGGGCGGGCTGGGGCAACTGGTGGCCCTGCGTGAAGCCCAGCGTCCACCCGGCAGTTACACCACCCGCCTGTTCGAGGACGGCATCCGCCGTATCGCGCAGAAGGTGGGCGAGGAGGGCGTGGAAACCGCTCTGGCCGCGGTCGCACAGGATGACGCGGCGCTGCTGGGCGAGGCTTCGGACCTGCTGTACCACCTGCTGGTGCTGCTGCGCGCACGCGGCCTGTCGCTTGACGACGCCCGGCGGGTGCTGGAAATGCGCCATCGTTGATGGCTGCATGTGGCCTGCGGTCCGCACGCGCTTTCGGCGCCGGCGCCGGCCCGGCTGCATCCGGGCGGCAGACAGCCATGGCTCCGCTCTACAATAGGTAGTCTTCTTCTTTGCCGGATTGCCCATGAAATCGCCCGCTGCGTGGCTGTGCTGCCTGTTGCTGACCTCGCCGGCCTGGGCTGCGGATGCGGTTGTCAGCGGCAAGGTCTACCTGGAACGCGACGGCAGGCCCGGCCGTGGTGCGACCGACCCGGGCCTGGCCGGGGTGCAGGTGTCCAACGGCGAGCGCATCGTGAAGACCGCAGCCGATGGCAGCTACAGCCTGCCCGTGCGCGAGGGCCAGACGGTGTTCGTGATCAAGCCGGATGCGTACGCGTTCCCGAAGGCGAGCGACGGGCTCCCGTCATTCTGGCGTCATTTCCAGCCCAACGGCTCGCCTGCACTGAAGTACGGTGGCATCGCCGCAACCGGCGACGCCACCCGCAACTGGGACTTCGCGCTGCAGACGGATCGTCATGACAACCGGCGTGGTTTCCAGATGCTGGTGTTCACTGATTCACAGACCGCAAGCCTCAAGGACATCGGCTACTACCAGCAGTCCATCGTGGCGCCGCTGGTCGGCCAGACCCGGGCGCGGCTTGGCACGACGCTCGGCGATATCGTCAATGATGACCTGACGCTGTATCCGGCCATCAACAAGGTCACCACGCAGCTGGGCGTGCCGTGGTTCCATGTGCCGGGCAACCACGATCTCGATTTCGATGCCGCCGTCGACGAGCATTCGCTGGACAGCTGGCGCAACGTCTACGGCCCGGACACGTACGCCGTGGAGGAGGGCGGTGCCAGCTTCGTGTTCCTCGATGATGTGGTGTACGACCCGAAGGCGAGGCCGAGCTACGTCGGTGGCCTGCGCGAGGATCAGTTCGCGTTCCTTGCCGCCTACCTCAAGGGTCTGCATCGCGACCGCCTGCTGGTGCTGGGCATGCACATTCCGCTGTTCGATGCAGCGCCGGGTCGTGAGAGCTTCCGGCACGCCGACCGGCAGCGCCTGTTCGACCTGCTCAAGGACTTCCGCAACGTGCTGGTCCTGAGCGGCCACAGCCACACCCAGCAGCATGTCTACCATGGCAAGGCCGAGGGCTGGCACGGCGAAAAACCGCTGCACGAGTACAACGTCGGTGCCAACTGCGGCGCGTTCTGGTCCGGTGTGAAAGATGCTGCCGGTGTGCCGGACAGCACCATGAGCGACGGCACGCCAAAGGGCTACGCGTTGCTGGATGTGGCTGGCAACGGCAGCTATCGCCTGCAGTATCGTGTGGCCGGCGCGCCAGCCAGCGAACAGATCGGCCTGCATGCGCCGAAGGTGCTGCGCCAGGGCGCGTATCCGGCGTGGGGCGTTTACGCCAACGTGTACATGGGTGAGGACGCGAGCGTGGTCGAGTACCGCGTGGACGGTGGGGCATGGCAGCCGATGAAGCAGGTCCGCCAGCCCGACCCGCGGCTGCTGGTGGAGAATGCGGCGGACGACCTGTCCAGCGTGCTGCGCGGTTACGATCGCTCGCCGGAGGCCACCGCTTCGCCGCATCTGTGGCGCGGCGCGCTGCCCACCCACCTGGCCGTGGGCGACCACAGGATCGACGTGCGTTCGACCCAGCCGGATGGTGCGGTATTCACCGCCACCACCCGTTATAGTCTGCAGACCGCAGAGCCCTGATCTGCAGGTGCCGCCGCGCGCTGCGTCCGGGCTGCCGCCACCCGGGCGCTGCGGACAGGGCCCTGGCAGGGCCGGCATGCCGGCGCGGCGCCGCGCTAGGCAAAGCGACCCTGATGCCTGAGAATCGGTGCGATTCAATCGATTCAAGCAGGCCAGAGTGACCATCGCAGCAGTGCCCCCGGTTTCCACCGACTCCCCCCGCGGCGGTCTTCCGCGAAGCCTGGTCGTCGCCGATGTCGGCGGTACCTTTGCCCGTCTGGCGCTGGCTGAAACGCTGCCCGGGCAGGCGCCACGGCTTGGACGTCATCGCACCTACGCGTGTGCCGATCATTCCAGCCTGGCGGCGATTCTGGCCGACTTCACCCGGAGCCTCGCACTGCCGGTGCGGTCGGCGGTGGTCGCCATCGCCGGCCTGCTCGATGGCGATGTGCTGATCAATGCCAATCTGCCGTGGACGGTTTCGTTGTCCGCCACCCGCGCACAGTCCGGTCTGGGCGATCTGCAGCTGATCAATGATTTCGAGGCGGTGGCACTGGCCATTCCCTACCTGCAGGCCGACACCCTGGTTCCATTGAACGGCGATGCCGACCCGGCGATGGCGTTCCCGGCGCTGGTGCTGGGGGCCGGTACCGGCCTGGGCGCGGCGCTGCGCTTCGCCGATGGCGGGCGTCCGGTGCTGCCCAGCGAGATCGGCCACGCTGCCCTGGGGGCCGGCAACGCGCTGGAGCTGGAGGTGCTGGGCAGGCTGCTGCAGCGGTGGCCACATGTGGACAACGAGCGTGTGCTGTCCGGCAGCGGTCTGATGAATCTGTATCCGTGCCTGTGCGAGCTGCGTGGCGTCACTCCGGTGTGGTCCAGCACCGAAGCGCTGATCGGCGCCGCACGCAGCGGCGAAGACGCACTTGCAGTGGAGACGCTGCAGGTGTTCTGCGCCTGGCTGGGCAGCCTGGCCGGCGATGCCGCCATCGCCGTGGGGGCCCGCTCGGTGTACCTGGCGGGCGGCATTTCCACCCACGTGCAGGATTTCCTTGCCGATGGCCGCTTCCGCGAGCGCTTCCTCAACAAGGGCGTGCTGGCCGACGTGCTGCGGCAGGTGCCGGTATGGCGGGTGGAACATGGCCAACTGGGCGTGCTGGGCGCCGCCGTCTGGCACGCGGCGCGGTACCCCGTACACGATTGATCGGTGCTGCCGGCATCGGGCCGGCGACACGTTGCAGACTGGGAGGCAACATGGTGGATCGCAGGCAGTTCCTGCAGGCCGGAGCGCTGGCGGCAGGCATGGCCGCCCTGCCGGGCGTACAGGCACGTGTGCAGGGCGGAGCGAAGGTGGTCTCGACCTGGGACTTCGGTGTGCCGGCCAACCAGGCGGCATGGAAGGTCCTGGCGCAGGGCGGCAGTGCCCTGGACGCAGTGGAGGCCGGCGCACGCTGGGCCGAGAGCGAGCTGTGCAATCCCACCGTGGGCCATTGCGGCAATCCGGATCGGGACGGCGTGCTGAGCCTGGACGCGAGCATCATGGACGGCGGTGGCCGCTGCGGTGCGGTGGCCGCGCTGGTCGACATCCCGCACCCGGTGTCGGTGGCCCGCAAAGTGATGGAAAACAGCCCGCACGTGTTGCTGGTGGGTGAAGGGGCGCAGCAGTTCGCCGTGCAGCAGGGCTTCGAGCGCAGGCGTCTGCTGACGCCGCAGGCCGAAGCGGCCTGGCGCGAGTGGTTGAAGACCGAGAAGTACCAGCCCCAGATCAACGCCGAGCGACGTGGCCTTCCCGGCAACAGCGACAACCACGACACCATCGGCATGCTGGCGCTGGATGCCCGGGGCCATCTCGCCGGTGCCTGCACCACCAGCGGCATGGCCTGGAAACTGCACGGCCGGGTCGGCGACAGTCCGATCATCGGCGCCGGCCTGTACGTCGACAACGAGGTCGGTGCCGCCACCGCATCGGGCGTGGGCGAAGAGATGATCCGCAATGCGGCCTCGTTCCTGGTGGTCGAGCTGATGCGCCAGGGTCGAACGCCCGCCCAGGCCTGCCGTGAGGCGATCGACCGCGTGGTACGCAAGCGTCCCGAGGCAAGCAGGACCCTGCAGGTGTGCTTCCTGGCCATGAACAAGCAGGGCGAGGTGGGCGCCTATGCGCTGCATCGCGGTTTCGTCTATGCCGTCTGCGATGCGCAGCGCCAGGACGACCTGCGCGATTCACCGTCGATCTACACGAGCACACAGGCGTGAGCACGCGGCTCACCCTGGAGATCGCCAGCAACTCGCTGGCTTCGGCGTTGGCCGCGCAGGCCGGTGGTGCCGACCGCATCGAACTGTTCGACAACCTTGCCGAGGGCGGCACCACACCGTCGTTCGCCAGCATCGCCATGGCCCGCGAACGCCTGTCGATTCCGCTGTTCGTGCTGGTGCGGCCGCGGCCGGGTGATTTCCACTACGACGCCCTGGAGGCCGAGCTGATGCTGCGCGATATCGCACAGTGCCGTGCGCTGGGCTGCGATGGCGTGGTGATCGGTGCGTTGGACCGGCAGGGCGATATCGATCTGCCCCTGTGCCGCGCGCTCATCCAGGCGGCGGGTCCGCTGCAGGTGACGTTCCACCGTGCCTTCGACGCCGCGCGTGACCTTCCGGCGGCGTTGGAGCAGGTGATCGCTCTGGGGTGCAGCCGTGTATTGACGTCCGGGGGACAGGCCAGCGCGGCTGCCGGTGTCGACGTGCTGGAAGGCCTGGTCGCCCGGGCGGCGGGGCGCATCAGCGTGATGGCGGGTGCTGGCCTGGACCCGGCCAACATCGCTGCGGTGGCGCGGCACAGCGGCTGCGTTGAGCTGCACGCGTCGGCCAAGCGCCGCCGGCACTCGGCCATGCAGTTCCACAACCCGGCACTGCGCGGGCTGGACCCGCACTGGGATCAGACCGATGCCGCAATCGTGGCGGGGCTGCGGCGGGCGCTGGACGGCGATCTGTCCTGATACCGGGCGAAGTCGGTTCCGCGCGGGTCTGCCGCTCGCGTGTCATCAGTTCATCTCCGGCCTGCGGCGGCCAACCTGCGCAAGCCACTGATTCATCGACTTTTCAAGCGGGGATGGCAGCGGATCCGCAGCGGCGTGTTGCGCCGCGGAATGCTCTCTCCGGTTCAGCCGTGCTTTAGTTTGGATCGATCCACAGGGGGGTGCCGGAACCGGCTTGAACCGACCCGGCACCTGGATCTTCCGTAGTGCCGCGCCACCACCCATCCGTGCGACCACACCCTCCGAGAGCGACCACATGGCTCAGTTCGTCCGCAATCGTCGTCACCTGCTGTCCCAGGCCCTGGTCCTGGCCCTGCTTCCGCTGGCTGCCAATGCACAGGAAGTCTCAGGTTCGTCCACCAAGGATCTCGACGCGGTCACCGTCACTGGCTCGCGCATCAAGCGCGCCAGCGTCGAAGGCCCAGCTCCCGTCAACGTGATCACCGCGCAGCAGATCCAGAAGGAAGGCTTTGTCAGCGTGTACGATGCGCTGAAGACATTGACCGAAGCCACCGGCACCGTGGAGGCGGCGTCGCAGTGGGGCTCGCACACGCCCAACGCCAGCGGCCTGAATCTGCGCGGGATGGGCCCCAACCGCTCACTGCTGCTGGTCAATGGCCGTCGCGTGGCCGACTACCCGTTGCCCTATGGCGGGGAGACCAATTTCTCCAACTACGGCAACATTCCCGCCGCTGCGGTGGAGCGCATCGAGGTCCTGACCGGCGGCGCCTCTGCGATCTACGGCTCGGATGCCATTGCAGGCGTGGTCAACGTCATCCTGAAGACCCACTACGACGGCGACGAAGTGCGCGTGCGCGGCGGCACCTCCACTGAAGGTGGTCGCGATACCTGGGATCTGTCGTGGGCGGGTGGCAGGACCGGAGACAACTGGAGCGTGACCTACGCGCTGCAGTACACCAAGCGCGATCCGCTGTTCGGCCGTGACCGGCCGCAGATGGATGATGCCGATGATGCGCCGCGCCCCTCCTGGAACATGGAACAGCGCAAGGTCGGTTTCCGTCCTACCGCCGGCCTGGCCCTGATCGATCCGGGTACCGGCCAGCGACTGGCGCCGCCGACCGGCACCTGCGAGAAGTTCGACGGCGAGTACTACACCGCCGATCGACTGGTCTACAACTACAACACCGATACGATCACCAATACCGGGCAGTTGTGTGGCATGACGGCCGACTATGCCAACTGGCTGCTGACCGGTGGTGCCGAGAATGTGTCCGGCAATCTGTATGCCACGTTCGATTTCGACAGCGACCTGCAGGGCTGGACCAACCTGGCGGTGTACCGGTCGGAGGCGATCTGGGGGACCAATCCGCCCAGCGTGACGCTCATCGATGATGACAACGGCTACTACTGGGATGCCAACCGCAACCGCGCGATCCTGGGCGTGCGCCAGTTCACGCCCAACGAAGTGGGCGGCCTGGACACCCTGCGCAACACCAACCGCGAGCTGTCCTGGGACTGGAGTGCAGGCCTGCGCGGGCGCCTGGCGGACCGCTTCGACTGGAGTGCCACCATCGGCCGTTCCTACTACCGCGTGGAAGAGCGGCAGAATGTAGTGGACGAGCAGAAGTCCTATGACTTCTTCCTCGGCCCGCGCCTGGGTACGACGGCGGATGGTGAAGCGATCTACGCACTGGACGAAGCACGCTGGTGGAACCCGCTCACGCCGGACCAGTACTGGCAGATGGGTACGGTGGCGAAGAACCGTGCGTCTTCCTGGGTCAACCAGGCGTCGGCGGACATCACCGGTGAGTTGTTCCAGGGCTGGGCGGGGCCTGTTTCGTTCGCGGCGGTGGCCGAGGTGGCGCAACAGGGATATCACCTCGCTCCCGACCCTCGCGCCGGCATCGATTTCGACCTGCAGAACGTTGATCGCGGTGGCGGCGAGCGCACGCGCTACTCGGCGGGCGTGGAGTTCAAGATTCCACTGCTGGACAGCGTGATCGCCACCGCGGCGGCACGCTATGACCGTTACGGCAGTTACAAGGCCGACGCCAATGCAGAGGCGCTGGACATCGGCAGCCAGAAGGAGACCACCTGGAATGTCGGTCTGGAATGGCGGCCGGTGGAGTCGCTGCTGGTACGCGGTTCCTACGCCACCAGCTTCCACGCGCCTGACATGCACTACCTGCTGGGGCAGCCCAGCAGTTCCGAGGTGCAGACCTATGACCGCCTGCGTTGCATCGAAAGCGGTGCCTATCTGGTCAACAACTGTGGAGTGGGCAATACCGATGTCTGGTACACGTTCGACGTGAATCGTCGCGGTACTCCGCTGCTGCGCTCGGAAACGGGGGATTCATGGACGGTCGGATTCGTCTGGGATGTGATGTCCAATCTTTCGATCAGTGCCGACTACTGGGCGATCAAGCTGGAGGACATGATCGTCGATGTCGGCGCCGACGAGGTGCTGGCCAGCGAAGCGGGCTGCCGCACGGGACTGAACATCGACGGCACGCCGTGGGCCAATCCGGCCGGTGCCGACTACTGCGCCGGCATCCTCGCGCGCGTGAACCGCGACAGCAATGGCCGCCTGGTGTCGATCGAGCGGGGGCCGTTCAACCTGGCCAGCCGGGAGGTCCGCGGTATCGACCTGACCGCGCGTTACCGGTGGGACAGCGCGGCATGGGGAAGCTTCCAGTTCGGCGTGAACTACACCAACCAGCTGTCGACCAAGGAGCAGCGCTATGCCGCGGATCCGAATCCGCAGCGCCGTGACCGCGACCTGCGCAGCAAGCTGCGAGCGAGCCTGGCCTGGCAGCGTGGTCACTGGAACGCGAATGTGTACGCCGACCGCATCGGCTCGGTGCCGGGCGTGCGTTACCACTGGGGCACCGACCGCCTGGACAATCCCGGCGGCTGCCTGCCGTTCGCCGATGGCTACGTACCCAGCGACAGTCCTTCGCTGGACTGCCTGGAACCTGCCACGCGTCCCGATGGTTCGCCGAATCCGAATCCGAACGCCGGCCAGCGCACGGCGCGCTACTACGGCCGGGTTGGACCGTTCATCACCTGGAACGTCAATGTGGGCTATCAGGTGACTGAACGCGCCAAGGTCAATGTGTACGTCAACAACGTCTTCAACTCGGCCAGCTGGAACCACAAGGATCCCTACAAGCTGGACTACGATTTCGCGCCGACCCGGCTGCTCGGTGCGGTCGGCCGCGAGTTGGCGCTGGAATACGTTTTCACGTTCTGAGCCCGCGCCATGGATCCACCCTCGACCGGTGGATCCATGCCCCGCGGATGAACTGACCGCTGGGCCGCCGGACAGGACAGGCTGGATTTGACCTTCCCACGATGGCAAGGTTTAGCCTGTTCCGGTCCAGAAGGAACCCGGGAATCCAGTCATGAGCCTGTCGCACGCCACCACCGCCGCTTCCGTGCCTGATCCGATCAGCCTGCCCATCGAAGGCATGACCTGCGCGAGCTGCGTAGGCCGGGTCGAGGCCGCGCTGGCCAAGGTGGAGGGGGTCGGCAGCGTCTCGGTGAACCTGGCCACGGAACGTGCCGATATCCGTCCGTCGGGGCCGGTGGACCGCGCCGCCTTGATCCAGGCGGTGCACAAGGTCGGCTATGAGGTTGCGGCCACGACCGTGGAGCTGGCCGTGGAGGGCATGACCTGCGCGTCCTGCGTGGGCCGGGTCGAACGCGCGCTGCTGGCCGTGCCGGGCGTGAGCGCGGCGAGCGTCAACCTGGCCACCGAGCGTGCCACCGTTCGCGGCGCAGCAGACGTGGAGGCGCTGCTGGCGGCGATCGACAGGGCGGGCTACGGCGCTCGTCTTCTCGATGGCAGCGCGCAGGCCGATGACGGCGGGGAGAAGAAGGACGCCGAGCGTGCTGAACTCAAACACGCGCTGATACTGGCCAGCGTGCTGGCCCTGCCGGTGTTCGTACTGGAAATGGGATCGCATCTGATCCCGGGCATGCACCACTGGGTGATGTCGACCATCGGGTTGCAGGCCAGCTGGTATGTGCAGTTCGTGCTGACCACGCTGGTTCTGGTGATTCCCGGCCGGCGCTTCTACCAGAAGGGCATTCCGGCACTGCTGCGTTTGGCACCGGACATGAACTCGCTGGTCGCGGTGGGCACCGCGGCGGCGTTCGGCTACTCGGTGATCGCGACCTTCGCACCGCGGCTGCTGCCGCCCGGCACGGTGAACGTCTATTACGAAGCTGCGGCGGTGATCGTCGCGCTGATCCTGCTGGGCCGCTTTCTCGAGGCGCGTGCCAAGGGCCGTACGTCGGAAGCCATCAAGCGGCTGGTCAAGCTGCAGGCCAAGGTCGCCCACGTAGTACGCGATGGTCGGGTGGTCGACGTCCCGGTGGGCGAGGTGGTCAGTGACGACCTCGTGGAAATACGTCCTGGCGAACGCGTCCCGGTGGATGGCGAGGTGGTCGAGGGGCGCAGCTTCGTGGATGAGTCGATGATCAGCGGTGAGCCGGTTCCGGTTGAAAAGGCATCGGGCGCGGCCGTGGTCGGTGGTACGGTCAACCAGCAGGGAGCACTGACCGTGCGTGCCACGGCGGTAGGTGCGCAGACCGTGCTTGCGCAGATCATCCGCCTGGTTGAACAGGCACAGGGGTCGAAACTCCCGATCCAGGCCGTGGTCGACAGGGTCACGCTGTGGTTCGTGCCTGCGGTGATGCTGGCCGCGTTGGCCACCTTCGTGGCGTGGCTGCTGCTCGGGCCGTCCCCGGCGCTTACCTTCGCCCTGGTCAATGCCGTGGCCGTGCTGATCATTGCGTGCCCCTGTGCGATGGGGCTGGCAACGCCGACCTCGATCATGGTCGGCACCGGGCGGGGCGCGGAGATGGGCGTGCTGTTCCGCAAGGGCGAGGCACTGCAGTTGCTGAAGGATGCGCGGGTGGTGGCGGTGGACAAGACCGGAACCCTGACCGAGGGCCGCCCGCGATTGACCGATCTGGAACTGAGCAACGGTTTTGCGCGAGCGGCGGTGCTGGGCGCGGTCGCGGCCGTTGAATCGCGCTCGGAGCATCCGATCGCACGCGCGATCGTGATGGCCGCCGAGGAGGAGGGCATCTCCGTGCCGGCCCTGCAGGAGTTCGAATCGGTCACCGGCATGGGGGTGCGTGCGATCGTGCAGGGAAGCCGCATTGAAGTCGGGGCCGACCGGTTCATGCGAACGCAGGGCGTTGATATCGATGGCGTTGCCGCGCTGGTGCAGCGTCTGGGAGGTGAAGGAAAGTCGCCGCTGTACGCCGCCTTCGATGGCCGGCTGGCAGCGGTGATCGCAGTGTCCGACCCGATCAGGACGAGCACGCCGGCCGCCATCACCGCACTGCATGCGCTGGGACTGAAGGTGGCGATGATCACCGGCGACAATGCGCGCACCGCACAGGCGATCGCACGCCAGCTGGGCATCGACGAGGTCGTGGCCGAAGTGCTGCCCGAAGGCAAGGTGGAAGCGGTGCGACGCCTCAAGGCTGCGCATGGTCACGTCGCCTTCGTCGGCGACGGCATCAACGATGCGCCGGCGCTGGCGGAGGCGGATGTGGGCCTGGCCATCGGCACCGGTACCGATGTGGCGGTGGAATCGGCCGATGTAGTGCTGATGTCCGGCAGTCTGCTGGGCGTGCCCAATGCCATCGCGCTGTCCAGGGCCACCCTTGGCAACATCCGGCAGAATCTGTTCTGGGCCTTCGCCTACAACACCGCTCTGATTCCGGTGGCCGCCGGCGTGCTGTATCCGGCTTTCGGCATCCTGCTGTCGCCGGTATTCGCCGCCGGTGCGATGGCACTGTCCAGCGTGTTCGTGCTGGGCAATGCACTGCGCCTGCGTCGCTTCCGGGCGCCGATGGCCGACGCCGCCAGCCACTGAGAAGGAGACTGTCTTGAACATCGGTGAGGCCGCGAAGGCATCGAGCGTTTCGGCGAAGATGATCCGCTACTACGAGCAGATCGGGCTGATTCCTGCTGCCGACCGTACGGCGTCCGGCTACCGGGCCTATTCGCACGCCGACGTGCATCGACTGCGGTTCATACGCCGCGCGCGGGACCTGGGATTCTCGGTCGCCGAGATCACGGATCTGCTGGGCCTGTGGAACGATACCTCGCGCCACAGCGCCGACGTCAAGCGCCTGGCCGAGCAGCACATCGATGATCTCGAGCAGCGCATCGACCACATGCGGCAGATGGCCGATACGCTGAAGTCGCTGATCAGCTGCTGTGCGGGCGACGAGCGGCCGGAGTGCCCGATCCTGCAGCGGCTGGAGGAGGGCGAGGAAGGCGCGGAGCCAGTCGCGGCGCGGCGGCGGCAGGCGCGCCGGAGCTGAGCCGCGGGGCGCAGGGGCCTTCGCACCTGCGCGGCGGGAGTGCTGTGGCTCCTTCAGAAGGACGTGAGCATCGCGCGGAGCCGGGCGATCAGGCGGTGCGCGGCGGGAAGCCTGCGTCCTTCACAGCGGCGAAGATCTCCGCTTCGCTGGCCGTGGTCTGCACCTGCACGCGGCCTGTCGGCGGATCGGCGACCACGCGGGCCTGCGGATCAACGCTCTGGATCGCGCGGGTCACGCTGCGCGCGCATCCGCCGCAGGTCATGCCTTCAACATGGAAGTCCATCTGTAGCTCCTTCGGTTCCGGGGAATGCAGCCAGTGTGCACCTTCCAACGATGGCAGGGTCAAGTGAAGCCTCCGCGGTGCCCATGAAAAACGGCAGCCACCTGTACCAGCGTGGCTGCCGTGGAGGAATGTCCCCGCGCCAGGCGGGGCGACTGCCTTAGAACTTCCAGGTCGCGCCGAAGTACAGCTGGCGGCCCGCGTAGGTATTGGAGATCAGGCGGGCCTTGGTGTCATTGCCCAGATGCACGCGCTGCTCGGACTTGGTGGCGTTGATCACCGACGCGGTCAGGGTCCACTCCGGGGTGAGGTTGTAGGCCACGTTGAGATCAAGCTGGTCGTACGGCTCGGTGTAGACCGTCATGCCGTTGTTCAGTCCGCCGACCACCTGGCCGCGACGGTTGTACGAGGCGCGGGCAAGGAACTTGTCGTTCTCGTAGAACACCGTCACGTTGGCCTGGTTCTTGGCGCTGCCGACCAGCGGCGACGAGCCGATGTTCTGCCCATCCAGCACGATCGAGGCCAGGTTGGTGTCGTTGTAGGTGTAGTTCGCCTGCACGCCGACGCCGAAATCGAAGGTGTACTGGCCGTACAGCTCCACGCCCTGCGACACACCGTCCTGGCCGTTGGCACGGGTCTCGTAGTCCTGCACGGTCACGGTTTCGCCACCGACCTGCATCTGCATGTCGCGCACGACAGGCACGGTGAAGTTGTCCACGTTCTTGCGGAACAGACCCACGCCGGCCACCGCGCCAGGCTGGAAGTACCACTCCAGGCCGAGGTCGAACTGGGTGGCCTCAAAGGGTTCAAGCTGCTTGTTGCTGCCGTCGCCGGTCCAGCCCGGGGTCGGTGCACCGCCGGCCACGCGGCGGTCATTGACGTACTCCTCGCTGTAGTAGCGCAGGCTGCCCGGAGCGCCGATCTCGGTGTAGCCGGGGCGTGCGATGACCTTCGAGGCGGCACCGCGCAGCAGCAGGGTATCGGTGATGTCCCAGGCGATGTTGAAGCTCGGCAGGACGTCGGTGTAGATGCGGTCCACGCCCAGCAGCTCGAAACTCTTGCTCTGTGCCAGGTTGTACGGCAGGCGCACGAAACCGCTCTCGCAGCTGTAGTTCGGGTAGGCCGCCGCGGCCGGGTCGGAGCACGCCATCGGTGCGCCTGCGGCGTTGTCGAGGAAGTAGTCGTCGAAACGCTCGATCGAATCGGTGGACTGCGCCAGCTGCTTGGTGCGCACCACGCGCACGCCCACGTTGCCGCGCACCCGCTCGGTGCGGAAGTTGGCCTGGAAGTAGCCCGAGTAGATCTTCTCGTTG
This sequence comes from Stenotrophomonas sp. STEN009, assembly GCF_056760395.1. Classification (NCBI taxonomy): domain Bacteria; kingdom Pseudomonadati; phylum Pseudomonadota; class Gammaproteobacteria; order Lysobacterales; family Lysobacteraceae; genus Stenotrophomonas; species Stenotrophomonas sp. STEN009. The sequence goes on from NZ_JBRRES010000028.1 coordinate 46,726, forward strand.
ACGTTGTAGATGAAGTCGTCCTCGACACGGTTGTGCGAACCGCCGTAGGTCTTGTTCAGGTAATCGATGTAGGCCGGATAGTTGATGCCCGGGAACACGTTGGTATTGAAGCCGCCGGGGATGTTGTTGATCGGGTTGGACAGGAAGAAGCCGGGCTGGGCGATATTGGCCGTAGGGTCGCAGCCGCTCTGGTAGCGGTTGTTGTCGTAGTCCGACGGGTCTCGGCCCTGGCACACCCAGTAGGTATTGCCGGTGTTGCGGTGCACCGTGCCGTCACGATACTTGGCACCGAACTGGATCGAGTCCAGCCAGCCGGATTCGAACAGCTTGGTGACATCGGCCTGGAAATAGTTCTGCTTGATCTCGGTCTGCTTCCAGGACGAGTCGGTCGAACCGGTGTCGATCTCGGCGATGCCGGCCATGAGCTGCTGCTGCAGGTCGGGAGCGAAGGTGCCCGACGGCGTGCCGGTCAGGTCCCAGGAGGTGCTGCTGGACGATTCCCACACGCCATTGGTCTGCCGACGCGGTTTGGCCGACATGCGGAAGTTCATCGAGGGACCGCCTTCGGACCAGGTACGGCCGCCGGTGAACGACGCCTTCCACAGCGGGCTGATGTCCCAGTCGATGCTGAGGTCGGCGGTCTGCGAGAGCGCCTTTTCGCGGCTGTAGCCGCCGGTGAGCTGCGGGGTCGGAATGGTGCAGTCATCGGGGCCCCAGCCCCCCGGCTCGAGCCCGGCCGCTTCGGCCTCGGCTTCATTGCAGTAATAGGTCTTGCCGGCCAGCTTCTCGAACTGCGCGCCGGTGACGACGGTGCCGCTGGGATCGAAGTCCAGCCCGTTGAGCATGCGGCCGCCGGCCCAGTTGCCGTCACCATTGAAGCGGGCCATGCTCCACTCCGGCACCTTCAGCATGTGCTGGGCGTAGTTGCCCTCCAGCTCGAAGCGGAAGTAGTTGGCCGTCATGGTCACGTTGTCGACCGGCTTGAACTGGAAGGTCAGCTGCCCGCCCTTGCGCTCGCGCGTTTCCTCCTTCACCGCGAAATTGACCGAGGTCGGCATGAAGAAGTCGGTGTAGTTGCGACCGTTCTGGTTGTTGAAGCCGGAGTTGCCCCACCAGTACTCGATGCCGTCCTGCAGCATGGGGTTGCCATGCACGTCGCGCGCATCGGTATCGGTGCCGTACCACTGATAGTTCTCGGTGGTGACTTCCATGGTGCGGCTGGTGCGCTTCTGCTGGGTCACGCCGACCAGCACGCCGAAACGCTCGTCCTTGCTGTGCCACGAGTACAGTGCGGAGGCCTGCGGATCGATGTCGTGACTGGTATCCGACGAGGTGCCTTCGAGGGTGACGAAGCCCGAGTTGGACTCCATGTCCAGAGGGCGCCGGGTGTGCAGGATGACCGTGCCGCCGATGCCGCCTTCATCGATGCGCGCTTCCGGCGATTTGAACAGCTCGGCGCTGGACAGCATGTTGGACGGCAGAAGGGTGTAGTTGAAAGAGCGGGTCGCCTCGTCGTTGGTCTCGGAGGTGGCGACGTAGTTGCCGTTCAACTGGGTCAGCGTCAGGTCTGCAGCGAGGCCGCGCACGCTGACCGTCTTGCCTTCGCCGCCGTCGCGGGTGATGACCACGCCCGGTACGCGCTGCAGCGCGTCGGCCACGTTCTTGTCGGGGAACTTGCCGACGTCTTCGGCCGTGATTACTTCGACCACGGCGTTGGCGTCGCGCTTCTGCTCAAGGCTCTTTTCGATGGCGTAGCGGTAGCCGGTGACCTGGACGCTGTCCAGGGTGGTGGCATCGGGCGTGCCGGTGGTGGCCTGCTGCGCCGCGGCGCCCGCCGGCAGGACGGCAGCGGCCAATGCCAGCGCGATGGCCAGCGACAGTGCGTCCTGGCCATGCATGCGTTTTGAGTGACTCATTCCCATCTCTCCCTCTCTCCTGGATTGATCCGCTGACGTGTGACGTGGTGCGGATGACTTGAATCGATCTAATCTGTGGTGATGCCGGTGCGGTCGCTACGCAGTTGCAACTGCATCCTGTGTCTGTGCCGGCCCGTCCTGTCGCTGCTTCCCCAAACTCCCGGCCACCGCAACGTCGTCTTGGATCGATCTAAGCGATGGGCGGGCGTTTTTTAGCATGGGTTGCCCGTCGGCGCATGCTGCTGCGCAATATGGTATTGCCGTGGCGGGGGTGTGACGTTTTTCTGAATCTGCTGGAAACGTTTGCTCGCGCGACTCCCCGGCAGGCCGGCCAGGAGGCCGCGCGGCGGGACGTATGCTGCGGCGCAGAATGCATTGGCGCGAATCGCCATGCTCTACTTGAATCGATCTAAATTCACGGTTGCGCGGGTCTCGCGCCATTCCACGGGGAGCAGGCTGCCGGCAGGCAGCGCTCAGCGGAAGGCGTTGCAGGCTCCAGCCGTCTGCCACCGCACCATCGACCACAGGAACCCGACATGCGCCCAGTGCCGTCCGCTCCCGCTGTCCCCTCGACGCCGCGCCCGTTGACGCGATTGGCCTGGCTGCTCGCACTGGCGATGTCGCCGGTGATGCTGCAGGCCGCCCCGGCCGCACTCGAGCGCGAGGTGAACACCTTCATCGGCAGCAAGGACGATGGCAACACGTTCCCGGGCGCCTCGGCACCCTTCGGCCTGATCCAGGTCAGCCCCATCGGCAGCCACTATTCGGGGTGGCGCTACGACGACGAGAAGATCCGTGGCTTCGGCCACTCCTTCCTGTCCGGTGCCGGGTGCTGGGAGCAGGGCGGCCAGGTCTCGGTCCTGCCCGTGACCGGCAGCATCGGTCCCGGTGGCGATTTCGACACCGCCGACGCCAAGAGCTTCAACCACAAGACCTATGCCGCGTCGTACACGCATGACGGCGAAATCGGCCAGGCCGGCTACTACAAGGTGCGCCTGACCAGCTACGGTGGCATCGATGCCGAGGCGACCGCGCGCACCCGTGCCGCCGCCGAGCGCTACACCTTCAGCCAGCGAAGCGGCGATGGCCACGTGCTGGTGAATGTCGGCCAGGCGAATGAACGCCATTCGGTGATCGGCAGCGTGATCGACGTGGTCGGCGACCGCGTGGTCGAGGGCAAGCTGGTCACCAAGAGTTTCTGCGGTGGCCACCAGTACACGACGTGGTTCCGCATCGAGTTCGATCGCCCGTTCAAGGCGCATGGTACCTGGGGCGAGGCCGGTGGCCTGCCGGGGGCGCGCCACAGCATGGAAGGCGAGCAGAAGCCGAACGGTGCCTGGTTGAGCTTCGACCTGGCCAAGGGGCAGTCGGTCACGGCGGTGAGCGCGATTTCGCATGTCGATGCCGAAGGCGCGCGCACCAACCTGCGCACCGAGGGCATGCAGGGCGGAGCGCTGATGGGCTTCGACCGCATGCGCGCGCTGTCGCAGCAGGCGTGGCGCGAGGAGCTGGGCCGGGTGCGCGTGCAGGGCGGCAGTGCTGATGACCGCACGGTGTTCTACAGCGCCGCCTACCACGCGCTGCTGCAGCCGCTGACCGGCAGCGATGCCGACGGCCGCTACCGCGGCTACGACGATGGCATCCATCGCGCGGATGGCTGGACCTACTACGAGTACTTCTCGCTGTGGGATACCTACCGCGCGCAGAACCAATGGCTGGCGTTGACCCGCCCCGATGTGGCGCGTGACATCGGCCGCACGCTGCTGGCGATCGACGAGCAGGGGGGCTGGCTGCCACGCTGGGGTTACGCCAACTTTGAGACGAACATCATGACCGGCGATCCGGTGACCCCGTTCATGGTCGACCTGTGGCGTTTCGGTGCGTTCAAGGGCCGTGAATCGCAGGCGTGGGATGCGCTGCGCCGCAATGCGTTCGGCATCCCGCCGTTGAATTCCCGTCATGCGGGCCGGTCGGGCAATCCGACCTATCTGGACAAGGGCTACGTGGTCTACGACCGTGCGTTTCCGTCCAAGGGCATGGACGTCGATCCGCATCACGGCGGCTCGGCCACTCTGGAATATGCACTGGCCGACTGCGCGCTTTCGCAGATGGCCGATGGCCTGGGTCACGCCCGGGATGCGGCGACGCTGCGAGAGCGCGGCCGCAACTGGCGCAAGGTGTGGGACCCTCAGGTCCGCGACGCCGAGACCGGCTTCAGCGGCTTCCCGCGGCCTCGCACCGAGGACGGGCAGTGGTACACCCCGGCCGACGGGCACTACAGCCCACGTTCCCACCACGGCTTCCATGAAGGCACCGCGTGGCAGTACCAGTGGCTGGCGCAGCAGGACATGCCGGGGCTGGTCGAGGCGATGGACGGTCGTGAGCAGGCCGGGCGCCGGCTCGATGCCTTCTTCGCGATGGATGCACTGCAGGCCGACCCGCTCAATGCCGCGCGGCGCGAATGGGTGGTCGGGCCCTACAGCTACTACAACCAGTTCCGCTACAACCCGAACAACGAACCCGATCTGCACGCGCCGTGGCTCTACACCCTGATCGGCCAGCCGTGGAAGACCGCCGCGGTGGTGCGGGCCGCGCAGCAGCTGTTCACCAATGCGCCCAATGGTGTGACCGGCAACGACGATCTTGGAACGATGTCGGCGTGGTACCTGTTCAGTGCGATCGGCATGTACCCGGCAGTACCGGGCAGTGGCCAGTTCCTGCTGCATACGCCGCGCTTTGCCCGGGTCGAGGTCGACATGGGCAATGGCCGCACCCTGCGCATCAATGCCCCGGGGGCGGACGGCCGCCGCCTGCAGTACGTGCAGGGCGTGCAGGTCGATGGCCAGGCGCATGCCCCGGTCTGGCTGGACTGGGAGCGCCTGCAGCAGGGCCCGCGCCTGCACTTCGCCCTCGACGCGCAGGCGCCGACCCAGGGGTGGGGCACGGCGGTCAAGGATCTGCCGGTGTCCTGGTGCGCGGCACCTGGCAGCCAGCTGCGTTGATCGGGGCTGTGCCGTTCGCGGCGACCCAGCGAACGGCACGGCACGAGACGGCCGCGATCCATTAGGCTTGAGCCCTCAGCGGAGCCCGGGAATACGATGAACGACAACGGCAGCAGCACTTCCAGCAAACGCGCCGGCAAGGCAGTGACGGTGACCGACATCGCGCGCGCCATCGGCGTGTCGCGGGCGACCGTGTCGCTGGTGCTGCGCGGCAGCCCGCTGGTCAACGTCGATACCCGGGCCAAGGTCGAGGCCGAGCTGCGGCGCCAGCGCTATGTCTACAACCGCGCAGCAGCCAACCTGCGGCGGCGCACGTCCTCCAGCATCGCACTGGTGATCAACGACCTGTCCAATCCGTTCTTCGCCGAATTCGCCTCCGGCGTCGACGAGGCGCTGGGTGGGCGTGGCTACGTGACCCTGCTGGGCAGCACCGGCGAATCGCCGGAACGCCAGCAGGCGGTGCTGTCCACGCTGATGGAGCACACCCCGGCGGGGCTGATCCTGTCGCCGGCCGAAGGCAGCGATGCCACGCAGCTGCGCCAGGCACTGGGAGCCAATGCCAACGTCCTGCTGTTCAACCGTGAGCTGGACGGGGCCGATTGGGACTTCCTGACGCTGGACAACCAGCATGGGGCCTATCTGGCCACCCGCCACCTGATCGAGCGCGGCCATCGCCATATCGCCTTCTTCGGCGGCCACGCGGCGTCCAGTTCCTGCCACCAGCGCCGTGCCGGCTTCCAGCAGGCGCTGGCTGAGGCTGGACTGTCGCTGCCACCCGGCTGGATGATCGAATCGGCGCCGAACCGGCTGGAGGCGGCTGCACGCACCGACGAACTGTTCGCCGATGGCCATCGGCCGAGCGCAGCGGTCTGCTACAACGACACCGTCGCGCTGGGGCTGATGCTGGGCTTGAACTCGCGCGGCATCCGGCCGGGCGGCGATTTCGCTGTCACCGGCTTCGACGATATTTCCGAGGCTTCGGTGGCGGTGCCACCGTTGACGACGCTGACCGCCGACCCGCGCGAGCGTGGCCGGCAGGCGGCGGCACTGCTGCTGCAGCGCCTGGAAGAACCGGATGCGCCGCCACGGCGCACGGTGGCTCCGGTGCAGCTGCGGATCCGCGAAAGCAGTGCCGCCCGGCCGACCTGATTTCACTGCCGTTACTCCTTCCACGCAACAACGATTCCGCGCAACGAGGCGCGTTCCGCATGCCGATCTCAGCAACGCCCCGTCCGTCGGGTTCCCCGGGCAACGCACCGGCCGTCACCAACGGCAAGGCCCTGGCCGTGGTGACCACCATCTTCTTCATGTGGGGCTTCCTGACCTGCCTCAACGACATCCTGATTCCACACCTGAAGGCGGTGTTCGAGCTGAACTACGCGCGGGCGATGCTGGTGCAGTTCACCTTCTTCGGTACGTACTTCCTGATGTCGCTGCCCGCTGGCCGCCTGGTCGCGGCTCTCGGCTACAAGAAGGGCATCGTGGCCGGCCTGCTGATTGCAGGTGTGGGCGCGCTGGGCTTCTGGCCGGCGGCCGAACTGCGGATCTACGGCGCCTTCCTGGGTGCATTGTTCGTGCTCGCCACCGGCATCACCGTGCTGCAGGTGGCGGCCAATCCCTATGTGGCGCTGCTGGGCCCGGAGCAGACCAGCTCCAGCCGGCTGACCCTGGCGCAGGCGTTGAACTCGCTGGGTACGGCGATCGCGCCGATCTTCGGCGGCATGCTGATTCTTTCCAATACGGTCAAGAGCGCCGATGAAATGGCGGCGATGCCGGCCGCCGAACAGCTGGCCTATCGCGCTGCCGAGGCGCAGGCCGTGCAGGGCCCGTATGTGGGCCTCGCGGTGGCGCTGGTGCTGCTGGCGCTGTTCGTGTTCCTGTTCCGCCTGCCGGCGCTGAGCGATGCGACCGAACAGGCCGACCAGGGGCATCACCACAGCTATCTGGATGCGCTGCGCCAGCGTCATCTGCTGCTGGGCGTGCTTGGCATCTTCTTCTATGTCGGTGCGGAAGTGTCGATCGGCAGCTTCCTGGTGAACTACCTGTCGATGCCGGACATCGGCGGATTCAGCGAGCAGGAGGCCACACACTACGTTTCCGCCTACTGGACGATGGCGATGGTCGGCCGCTTTGCCGGCTCGGCGCTGCTGGCACGCTTCTCGCCGAGCCGCCTGCTGGCGATCTTCGCACTGGTCAACGTCGGCCTGCTGGCGCTGACCATGGCCAGCGCCGGCAGTGTCGCGCTGTACTCGGTGGTGGCGATCGGCCTGTTCAACTCGATCATGTTCCCCACCATCTTCGCGCTCAGCATCGAGCGCCTGGGGCCGCTGACCAACAAGGGCTCGAGCCTGCTGATCATGGCCATCGTCGGCGGCGCCGTGGTGCCGTACCTGCAGGGCGTGCTGGCCGACCACATCGGGGTGCAGGCCAGCTTCATCCTGCCGCTGCTGTGCTACGTCTACATCATTTTCTACGGACTGGTCGGCGCACGTACGCCGGCCTCCGCAACGCAGGGAGGCTGAGTCCGGAATGGGTGCGATTGTCTGCTTCGGCGAAATTTTGATCGATCTACTGGCGCAGCCGCCGGCCACTGCGGACACGCCGCGCGCGTTCCTGCAGTACGCCGGCGGAGCACCGGCCAACGTCGCGGTGGCTGCCGCGCGGTTGGGCGCGAAGACCCAGTTCGTCGGCATGCTGGGCCGCGACATGTTCGGCGACTTCCTGGCCGAAAGCCTGGCCGAGCACGGTGTCGGTACCGACTACATCGTCCGCACCGATGCCGCCAAGACCGCGCTGGCGTTCGTCGCTCTCGATGCAGAGGGGGAGCGCAGCTTCAGCTTCTACCGTCCGCCGGCGGCTGATCTGCTGTTCCGCGACAGTGATTTCCAGGCCGCCTGCTTCGACAGTGCGCAGTGCTTCCACGTCTGCTCCAACAGCCTGACCGAGGCGGCCATCGCGGACGCAACCTTCGCGGGCATGGAGCGCGCGCGCGCTGCCGGGGCTGTGGTCAGCCTCGACCTCAACCTGCGGCCGGCGCTGTGGCCGGCCGATGTCGATCCGTCGCCGCGCCTGTGGCAGGCGCTCGAACGCGCGGACCTGGTCAAACTGTCGCGCGAAGAACTGGACTACCTGGCGGCGCCCCTGGGCGACGGCGGCGAGGACGCGGTGCTGCAGCGGCTGCTGGCGGCGCAGGCTCGCTGGGTGATCGTGACCGATGGTGCGGCCACGCTGCGCTGGTACACCCGCCAAGCGCAGGGCACGGTGACCAGCTTCCAGGTCGCCGCTGTCGATACCACCGCAGCCGGTGATGCCTTCGTGGGAGGCGTGCTGGTGGGACTGCTGGAGCGGGGTGGCGCAGGCGCGGGATTCAGCGCGTTCTGCCGGGACCCGCAGGCCATCGACGCCACGCTGCGCTTCGGTGCCGCGGTCGGCGCGCTGGCCGTTACCCGCAAGGGCGCGTTCGCCGCGATGCCCTCGCTCGACGAAGTGCAGCAGCTGCTGCAGGCACAGGACATTACCGCATGAGCACCTCGCCCGACTTCCGTTCGCCCGCGTTCCTGCGCGCGCATATCGCCGATACCCTGGCGTTCTATCATCCGCGCTGCATCGATCCGGCCGGTGGTTTCTTCCATTATTTCCGTGACGACGGCAGCGTCTACGATGCCAGCCATCGCCATCTGGTAAGCAGCACCCGTTTCGTCTTCAACTACGCGATGGCCTATCGCGAGTTCGGCAAGGCCGAGTACCGCGAGGCCGTCGAGCATGGCGTGCGCTATCTGCGTGAGGTGCACCGCAATCCGGCCACCGGTGGCTATGCCTGGACCCTGCGCGATGGCCAGGTCGAGGACGACATGAATCACTGCTATGGCGTGGCGTTCGTCCTGCTGGCCTACAGCTGCGCGTTGAAGGCCGGCATCGAGCAGGCCCGCGCGTGGATGGATGAGACCTGGCAGCTGCTGGAGGCGCGCTTCTGGGAGCCGCAGCACGGTCTGTACCGGGACGAGGCGGACGGCCAGTGGAACTTCACCGGTTACCGTGGACAGAACGCCAACATGCACATGTGCGAGGCCATGCTGGCTGCGTTCGAGGCCAGTGGCGAACAGCGCTATGTGGAACGTGCCCTGCAGCTGGCCGACAACATGACCCGTCGCCAGGCAGCCAAGGCCGGTGGCCTGGTATGGGAGCACTACGATTCCAACTGGGAGATCGACTGGAACTACAACCTGGACGACCCCAAGCATCTGTTCCGTCCCTGGGGCTTCCAGCCGGGCCACCAGACGGAGTGGGCCAAACTGCTGCTGATCCTGGATCGGCACGTGCAGGCCGACTGGCTGGTGCCGACGGCGCGTCATCTGTTCGACGTGGCCGTGGAGCGCAGCTGGGACGAGGCCCGTGGTGGCCTGTACTACGGTTTCGCGCCGGAGTCACGACGGCAGCCGGGCATGGACGGCGCGCCGATCGGCGGCGACAGCTTCGTCTGCGACGACGACAAGTACTTCTGGGTACAGGCCGAAACCCTGGCAACCGCTGCGCTGATGGCTGCGCGCACCGGTGATGACCGCTACTGGCAGTGGTACGACCGCATCTGGGCCTATTCCTGGGAGCACTTTGTCGATCACCGCTACGGCGCCTGGTTCCGCATCCTCGATGCAGACAACCGCAAGTACAGCGATGAAAAGAGCCCCGCAGGCAAGGTGGATTACCACACCATGGGTGCCTGCTACGAAGTGCTGAACGTCGTGCGTTGAGCATGACCGGCAGCGCCGGGCCATGCCCGGCGAAGCATGATCGGTAGCGCCGGGCCATGCCTGGCGGACACAACAGGAGTCCCGCCCGTGCATCGCCCTTTCCGTGCCGTTTGCCCATTCGCCTCTCTGGCCCTGTTGTGGATTGCCACTCTCGTATTCCCGGCAGCGGCCGCTCCGTTACAGGCAAGCTGGGAGTTCCGCATGCTGCCGGGCGACGTGCAGGGCGCGGCGCATCCCGGCCTGCAGCAATGGCGCAGCGCGCAGGTGCCGGGCAGCATCCACACCGACCTGCTGGCGCATGAACTGATCCGTGATCCTTACGTCGGCGCCGCCGAGGCCGAGCTGCAGTGGATCGGCCTGGCGGCATGGGAATACCGTGCACGCTTCGATGTGGACGCCGCGACCCTGGCCAGGCCGAACGCGGAACTGCGCTTTGACGGTCTGGATACGTACGCGGAAGTCACCCTCAACGGCAGGCCGCTGCTGCGCGCCGACAACGCTCACCGCAGCTGGCGCGTGCGCGTGGACGGCCGCCTGAAGGCGACGGGCAACACGCTGCAGATCGTGTTCCGTTCGCCGATCCGCACGCTGCTGCCCGCTGTCCAGGCGATGCCGCACAGGATTGCTGGCAATTATCCTTCGCCCTACGGTGACGAGCCGAAGGATGCGATGGTCGGTAATTTCGCGCGCAAGCCGGCCTACCATTTCGGCTGGGACTGGGGTCCGCGCTATGTCACCGCCGGGGTCTGGCGTGGCATCGACCTGGAGTCCTGGGGGGAGCGCCGCCTCGGCGATGTGGCCGTACGCACCGAGATGCTGGACGCGCAGCAGGCGAAGCTTGCGGTAGTGCTGCAGGTGGAACAGGACGCTGCTGCGGGTACCGCGGCCGTCGATGTGGAGGTGTTCGATCCGGAGATGCGCAGTGTCGCGCGGGTGCAGCGGCACGTTGCAGTGGCCCCGGGAGCGAATACGGTGGAGCTGCCTGTGGCGCTTGCCCAGCCGCGCCGCTGGTGGCCGGTCGGCTACGGGGCACAGGATCGCTACGTGGTGGCGGTCCGCCTGGACAGCGGCGATAGCGAGTCGCTCGCGCGCGAGCAGCGCATCGGCCTGCGCACGGTCGCACTGCGCCGCGACAAGGACGCTGATGGCGGCCAGGGCTTCGCATTCGTGATCAACGGCGTGCCGGTCTTCGCCAAGGGTGCGAACGTGATTCCCTTCGACGCGTTCCCGGCCCACGTGGATCCCGCGCGCGTGCGCCAGGTGCTGACCGCCGCGCGCGACGCCAACATGAACATGCTGCGCAACTGGGGCGGCGGCTACTACGAAAACGATGTGTTCTTCGATATTGCCGATGAACTGGGCCTGCTGGTCTGGCAGGACTTCATGTTCGGCGGCGGCATGCAGCCCGGCTACGACCCGGCATTCCGCGCCAGCGTGGTTGCCGAAGCGCGCGACAACGTGCGCCGCCTGCGCCATCACCCCAGCATCGTGTTGTGGTGTGGCAACAACGAAGAGGAAACCGCGTGGAAGGACTGGGGCCATGGCCGCGACCTGAAGGCCGCGGATCCGGTCTTCGCCGCAAAGGTCTGGCAGGGCTATGTGGACCTGTTCGGCAATGACCTGCGTGCGGTGGTCCGTGAAGAAGGGCTGGGGGTGCCGTACTGGTCCAGTTCGCCCAGCAACGACCTCGACGAGAAGGCCAACGACTCCACCCGTGGCGACAAGCACTACTGGCAGGTGTGGGGCAATCCGGCGTTGCCGGTGCAGGCCTATCTGCGCGAGACGCCGCGCTTCATGTCCGAGTACGGCCTGCAGGCGTGGCCGGCCGTGGCTACGGTGGACCAGATCGCAACCCGCGCCGAGCAGCGGATCGACAGCCCGGTGATTCGCGCGCACCAGAAATTCATGGCGGGCGAGGGCAACAGCCGTCTGCTGCACTATATCGAGCAGGGTTACGGTACGCCGAAGGATTTCGGGGACTTCGTGTATCTCAGCCAGGTGATGCAGGCCGATGGCATCGCTCTGGCAGCGCTGCACCATCGCGCCTCACGCCCCTACACGATGGGCTCGCTCTACTGGCAGCTCAATGACGTATGGCCGGGTGCGTCCTGGTCGAGTGTGGACTACTTCGGGCGCTGGAAGGCGCTGCACTACCAGGCGCGGCGCTTCTTCGCTCCCGTTGCCGTGGCGGCGCTGCGTGACGAGGGCACGACACGCGTGCGTCTGCTCAACGATGGCGACGCCGGCGAGGCGCGCTGGCGGCTGCGGGTGATGGATGTCGACGGCAAAGTGCTACGTCGTCGCGAGCAGGCGGTGACCCTGGCGGCCGCGGGCGTGACGGCGGTCGGCGATTTCAGTGATGCAGAACTGCTGGCGGGTGCCGATCCGAAGCGCACGATTGCCGTGTTCGAGGTGCTGCAGGGAGGGAAGACGACTGCGCGTCAGGTCGTGGGATTCGTCGAGGCCAAGGATCAGGTGCTGCCCCGCCAGGCGCTCAGGGCCACGCTGGACATCGAGGGGGACCACTACCGGCTGCGGCTGCAGAGCAGCGCATTCGTGCGCGCGGCATGGGTGGACTTCGGTGCCCTGGAGGTGCAACTGGAGGACAACCTGCTCGATCTGCTGCCGGGCGAGAGCCGCGACATCAGCGTGCGCGGCCCGGTGGATCTGGCCACGCTGCGCGAGGCGCTGGAGGTGCGCAGCCTCAACGATCGCTGAGGCTGCGCCGTCGGCGGTACCTGGCCTGGGCCGGTGCCAACCCGGGTTGGCAGCGACCAGAAAGGGATCGTGTTACAGCTGGATCTGCTGGAAGTTCTCGACCCGCTCGTGACCGTGGGCGGCGTCGCCGACGCGCGGCATCGGGTAGTCGTCCAGACGGTCCAGCAGACGGGTCTGCAGACCCGCCTCGCGCGCGGCATCAAGCTCTTCCACCACGTCGGACAGGAACAGGATCTCGCCTGCCGGCACGCCGATGGACTGGACGATGCGGCGGTAACTGCCGGCCTCACGCTTGCCGCCGATCTCGGTGTCGAACCAGCCTGACACCAGCGGGCTGAGATCGCCCGCGTCGCTGAAACCGAAAAACAGCTTCTGCGCCGGCACTGAACCGGAGGAGTAGACGTACAGCGGCAGGCCCGAGGCATGCCATCCCTTCAGCGCCGGCGCCACTTCCGGATAGAAGTGCGCGGTGTAGTCGCCACGGCGATAGCCGGCGTCCCAGATCAGGCCCTGCAGCGCCTTCAGCGCCGTGTGCTTGCGGTCCTGGTCGATCCAGCCCTGCAGGGTCTCGGCGACCACGCTGTCCTGGCAGGCGCCGCCGATTTCGCTGGCCACCGTGTCCAGCCAGCGGCGCACGTCCGGCCGCTGGCCATGCTCGGCCACGAAGCCGGGCAGCGCCTGGCGCGCATAGGGGAACAGCACGTTCTTGACGAACGAGATGCTGCTGGTGGTGCCTTCGATGTCGGTCAGGATGACGCGGGGCTGCATGGATCAGGATGCCTGGGTCGGAACGTAACGGGGGAATTTCTGCGCGATGTCGGTGCCGGTGAAGTGGCCGACCCAGCCATCCGGCTCGGTGAAGAAGCGGATGGCCACGAAACTCGGCTCCTCGCCCATGTCGAACCAGTGTGTGGTGCCATCGGGCACGGCGATCAGGTCATCCTTCACGCATTCGATCTCGTAGACCTTGTCACCCACGTGCAGGGTGAACAGCCCCGAGCCGGCAACGAAGAAGCGCACTTCGTCTTCCTTGTGGAAGTGCTCGTCGAGGAACTTCCTGCGCAGCTCGGCGCGGTTGGGATTGTCCGGCGCGATCGACGCCACATCCACGCTCTTGAAGCCCCGTTCGGCGACCAGGCGATCGATGTCGGCGCGGTAAGCGGCGAACACCTCGTCCTGGCTGGCGCCCGGCGCGACCGGTGCGGTGGCCTGCCAGCGCTCGAAGGTCACGCCGATCTTCTGCAGCTCGGCAGCGATGATGGCGCCGTCCTGGCTGTCCAGCAGCGGGGATTCGGGGCGGGTGTCGTCGTAGATGCGCAGTCGGCTCATGGCGGCAGCTTGAACGTCTCGGGGGGAGGACAGGGTAGCAGGGTGGCGGGCGGGCGCAGATTGCGGTTTGGAATCTGCTCAGCCACGCAGCCTGCGCAGTTCCAGTTCGCAGTGCAGCAGGAACTCGAATGCCTCAAGGTGGCGGCGCGCTTCGGCCATGTCGCGGCCCCAGGCGTACAGGCCGTGGCCATCGATCAGGTAGCCCCACAGCGTCTGGCGGTCCAGCAGATCCTCGACCTGGGCCGACAGCACGTTCATGTCCTGGGTGTTGGCGAACACCGGAACGTCGATGGCCATCTCGTGCGTGCTGTTGCCGGCAAAGGCTTTCAGCAGCTCATAGCCTTCCAGGCGGATGTGCCCCTGCGGTGCATACAGGCGCGAGGCGACGGTCTGCACCGGCGAATGCGTGTGCAGGACGCAGCCGACTTCCGGGAAACGCCGGTACAGCTGCGTGTGCAGCAGCGTCTCGGCGGACGGGCGCAGCGGACGGCCGACGGCCTGGCCATCGAAGTCCACGACCATGATGTCGTCCTCGATCAGCCGCCCCTTGTCCTTGCCGGAGACGGTGATTGCCGCATGGCGGTCGTCGAGGCGATGGGAGAAGTTGCTGCTGGTGGCCGGGGTCCAGCTGGCCTGGGCCAGTTCGCGGACGTTGTCGATCAGCAGCTGGGCGAGCTCGCTCAGGCGCGCGGTGTCGTAGGGGAGGGGGGCGGCGTTCATGCGGGCGATTTTACTGGATTCGGCCAACGGCGGAGCCCCTCGTGGCTGTCTCGCCGGGCGGGATTTCTTGCTTTGGCCGGGCGGGTGGGCGGTGGAGGGGACGCCGGAAACCCAAACATGGGGGGGTTGGCGCCCGGGGGGCCCCCCCCCCCCCCCCCCCCCCCCCCCCCCCCCCCCCCCCCCCCCC
>NZ_JBRRES010000029.1:0-61106 GCF_056760395.1 Stenotrophomonas sp. STEN009
CCCCGTTCGCGCACCCCGCCCCCCCCGCGCGGCGGGGGGGGTGGTGGGCGCGGGGCGGGGCCCCCCCCCCTCCGGCGGGGCGCGCGGGCCCCCGCCGGCCGCTACCGTGATCGCGTGGGTAGCGCCGGGCCGTGCCCGGCGAACCTTCAATCAATACAGGATGCGGGTGCGCAACGTGCCCGGAATGGCCGCCAGTTCTTCGCGCACCGCGGCGGCCTGCTCCTCGCTGGCGGTGATGTCGATCACCACGTAACCCACCTTCGGGTCCGTGCGCAGGAACTGGCCGTCGATGTTGACGTTGTGGCGCGAGAAGATCTCGTTGACCTTGGACAGCACGCCCGGCACGTTCTGGTGGATGTGCAGCAGGCGCAGGCTGTCTTCGTGTTCGGGCAGGGTCACTTCCGGGAAGTTGACCGCCGACAGGGTGCTGCCGTTGTCGCTGTAGCGCACCAGCTTGGCGGCGACTTCCACGCCGATGTTGTCCTGCGCTTCCAGCGTGCTGCCGCCGACATGCGGGGTCAGGATCACGTTGTCGTGGCGGGTCAGTGGTGATTCGAAGATGTCGCCGTTGCCCTTCGGCTCCACCGGGAACACATCCAGTGCAGCCCCACCGACATGGCCGCTGGCCAGTGCTGCGTCCAGCGCATCGATGTCGACCACGGTGCCGCGCGCCGCATTGATCAGGTGCGCGCCCTTGCGCATCTTCGCCAGCTCGGTGCTGCCGATCATCCACTGCGTGGCCGGGGTCTCCGGCACGTGCAGGGTAACGATGTCGGCACGTGCCAGCAGGTCGTCCAGGCTGGCCGCGGCACGCGCATTGCCCAGCGCCAGCTTGGTTTCCACGTCGTGAAAGATCACCTGCATGCCCAGCGATTCGGCCAGCACGCCGACCTGGGTGCCGATGTGGCCGTAGCCGATGATGCCCAGCGTCTTGCCCCGTACCTCATGGCTGCCGCTGGCGGACTTCGACCAGCCGCCGCGGTGGCATTCAGCGTTCTTCTGCGGGATGCCACGGGTCAGCATGATCGCCTCGGCGATCACCAGTTCGGCCACGCTGCGGGTGTTGGAATAGGGCGCGTTGAACACCGGGATGCCGGCCAGCTCGGCCGCGTCCAGATCGACCTGGTTGGTGCCGATACAGAAGCAGCCCACCGCGATCAGGCGCTTGGCCTCGGCCAGCACCTCGGCGCTGAGCTGGGTGCGCGAACGGATGCCGACGATATGCGCTTCGGCGATGCGCGCCTTCAGTTCGTCCTCGGGCAGCGCCTTGGTGTGCGCCTCGATCTGGCTGTAGCCGGCGGCGCTGAATACCTCCACGGCGGTCTGGCTGACCCCCTCCAGCAACAGCACGCGGATATCCTGCTTCGGGAACGAGGTCTTCTTCGGCGACATGGGGCAACACGGCCAGTGGGACAGGGGCTGACCACTATGCCAGATCGGACCGCCCATGGTGCAGTGCGCAATTGGTTGCATCCGTAGCTATCTGTGCGGCACTGCGGGGCTGGACGCTGGCGCGTGCCACTGGCACGCTTGCCCGTTCGTCACGCACCGCGCTGGACCGTCATGACCGATTCCCGCATTGCCTCGCTGCTGCAGGCCTGTCCCGGCCTGAAGCTGAAGACCGACCCATCCGACCTGGAGCATTACGGTCGCGACTGGACCCGGCGCTGGACGCCGGCGCCGCTGGCGATCGCGCTGCCGGCCACGGTCGAGGAGGTGCAGGCGGTGATGCGCTGGAGCGCGGCCGAAGCGGTTGCGGTCGTGCCCTCCGGCGGCCGTACCGGGCTGTCCGGCGGCGCGGTAGCCGCCCACGGCGAACTGGTGCTGAGCCTGGAACGGATGAACAAGGCCCTGGCCTACGACGCGGTCGACCGGACCCTGGTGGTACAGGCCGGCATGCCGCTCGAAGCGCTGCACAACGCCGCGCTGGAGCATGGATTGATCTATCCGGTCGACTTCGCCGCGCGCGGATCGTGTTCGATCGGCGGCAACATCGCCACCAATGCCGGCGGCATCCGCGTGATCCGGTACGGCAACACCCGTGAATGGATCGCCGGGTTGAAGGTGGTCACTGCCAGCGGCGAACTGCTGGAATTGAACAAGGGCCTGATCAAGAACTCCAGCGGCTACGACTTCCGCCAGCTGCTGATCGGTTCAGAAGGCACGCTGGGCGTGATCGTCGAGGCGACGGTGAAGCTGACCGATCCCCCGCCGGCCAGCAACGTGATGCTGCTGGCGCTGCCCAGCTTCGAGGTGCTCATGCAGGTATTCGCCGCCTTTCGTGCGCGCCTGCAGCTGCAGGCGTTCGAGTTCTTCACCGACCGGGCGCTGGAACACGTGCTGGCACAGGGTGCGCAGGCGCCGTTCGACGAAGTGCATCCGTACTATGTCGTGACCGAGTTCGCTGCCAATGACGAGGCACAGGAAGCCGCGGCCATGGCGGCCTTCGAGGACTGCATGGGCAACGGCTGGGTCAGCGACGGCGTGATCAGCGCCAGCGACGCCCAGGCGGCCCAGCTGTGGCGCCTGCGGGAGGGCATCACCGAATCACTGGCGCGCTACAAGCCCTACAAGAATGACGTCTCGGTGCGTATCTCGGCGATGCCGGCATTCCTGGCCGAGACCCAGGCGCTGATCGGCCAGGCTTATCCACACTTCGATGTGGTCTGGTTCGGCCATATCGGCGACGGCAACCTGCACATCAACGTGCTGAAGCCGGACGACACCAGCGACGCCGAGTTCCTTGCCCAGTGCGAGCAGGTGACCAAGCTGCTGGCGCAGGTGCTGGCGCGTTTCGATGGCAGCATTTCGGCCGAACACGGGATCGGCCTGGTCAAGAAGGGTTACCTGGACAGCACGCGCGGGTCGGCGGAAATCGGGTTGATGAAGGCGGTCAAGCGCGCGTTCGATCCCGAAGGGCGGCTGAACCCGGGCAAGCTGTTCGACGCCTGATCTGGGCAAACCCTTCACGCACCCGTTACGCTCCTCCCATTCCTTCAACCGGCCTTCGACCGATGATCCGACCGTTCCTGCTGATTGCCCTGCTGTCCCTGCCGCTGGCCGGCTTCGCTTCCAGCTTCGCCGGCACCTCGGCCGGTTCGGCAACCGGTGCATCGTCCGGCTCGTCGGGCAGCAGCTCGGGTGACGACAAGGTCGTGCGCGCAGCGCGCGATGATGCCGCGGCCTTTGTCGCCAGCGACGGCCAGATCCGTGGCGCGCGCCTGCAGGCCGCGCTGGTCCATCTGCGCGAGCAGGACGCTGCCGCGCAGCAGCAGAGCGATCTGGAACTGGCGCGCGCCCTGCTGGCGCGTTGATCCGGGCCGCATGCCGCCCGCGGTTTCGCTTGCCGTGGCGCCGGCCGATGCACGGCTGAACGTCTTGCGTACGCGGGCAGCAGCAGATGCCGGCCGCGACCCGGCGCTGTCCAAGCGTGCCCTGCATGCAGGATGGGGTATCGCATTGGCGTGGCTGGCGATACCGGTGGCGCATGCGACCGACCGCCTGCAGCTGGACCCCGCAGGCCTGGACCCAACACAACAACGGCTGGCCCGGCAGACCCTGGCCGACGTGCAGTCGCTGCTGCCCGAGGGGCTGCTGCGCGCGTTGCCGCCGCAGGTGCAGGTGCGCTGGAGTGAGGCCCTGCCGGCCGATGTGCACGGTCGGGCCTTTGGCGGACGCGTGTCGCTGCGTCGCGACCTGCTGGATGAGGAGGTGCCCGCCGCCCGCCGCGCGCGACGCAGCGCGCTGGTGCACGAACTGGCCCACGTTGCCGACCGCAACGGTGCAGGCTGGTCGCGCAGCGCGCGCTGGCGCGATCTGTCCGGCTGGCAGCGCAGGCCGTGGCATCTGGGCCGCGGTGACAATGATTTCCGTGACCGCAGCCCGGATCCCTACGAGCTGACGGATGCGGCCGAGTACCTGGCAGTGAATGCCGAGCATTTCGTGCTCGATGGTGCGTTCGCCTGCCGCCGTCCAGCCCTGGCGCAGTGGTACCGGGCGCATTTCGGCACGCCGCCATCGCTGCCACGCCCGCACTGTGACGCGACCCTCCCATTGCTGCAGGCCGAAGCGGAGGAGGGGGCAGCCTCGTTGCTGCAGCTGGATCCCGCGCGCGTCTATGCGGTGGACTACCTGTTTGCTGAAGGCAGCCGGCAGCCGATGAGCCGCTGGGGCCACAGCATGCTGCGGCTGGTCATCTGCCGGCCGGGCCGGACGCCGGGACCAGCGTGCCGACTGGATCTTGAACATCACCGCGTACTGTCCTTCCGCGCGTTCGTGGGTGATGTGCAGATTTCCAACTGGCGTGGCCTGACCGGCGACTATCCGTCGCGTCTGTTCGTGCTGCCGCTGCAGCAGGTGGTGGATGAATACACCAAGGTCGAGCTGCGTGGCCTGCAGTCGCTGCCCCTGCGCCTCCAGCGCGAAGAAATCGCCAGCCTGCTGGAACGCACCGCGCAGGTGCATTGGACCTATGACGGACGCTACTACTTCGTCAGCAACAACTGCGCGGTGGAGACTGCGAAACTGCTGCAGGCCGGCGTGCCCCGGCTCGGACAGGCCGGGCTCGCCCAGCTCACCCCGCGGGGACTGCGGCGTCGGCTGGCACGGCTGCATGTTCTGGACGACCAGGTCCTGGCGGATCGGGCGGGTGCGCAGGCCCAGGGGTATTACTTCGCCTCCGCGCGTGATCATTACCAGCAGCTTTTTTCCGTGGCTGCCACCCAGCTCGCCTTGCCCGCGCGCGACGTGCGCGCATGGCTGAATCTGCCCGCGCGCGAGCGCGGCCCCTGGCTGCTGCAGGGTGATCTGCGCGCAAGTGCTGGCCTGCTGCTGCTGGAACAGGCCGCGCAGCGACGCGCGGAGCTGCGCGCGCGTGATGTGCTGAAGCGCCGTCTGCTGGCGGCGCCGGAGGGCGCTGAGGCACGCAGTCTGCGTGAACTGCTGGACCTGAGCGGGCAGTGGCTGCGTCCCGGGGAGCTGCTGGCGGACGGCGGCTACGGCTTGCCGCTGCCTGAGGAGCAGGTACTGCTGGCCGACCGCGTTGCGCTGGCCAGCGCCCAGGCGGTGCCGGCATGGCGGACCCTGCGCATGCAGCTGCGACAGCAGCTGCCGGCGTCGCAGCGGGGGGAACTCGATGACATCGACGCGAACCTGGCGGCGCTGGGTGAGCGTCTGCGACGGCAGGCGACGCCTACTGACGCGGCAGTTCGATGACGAAGCGGCTGCCGCCGCTGCCACCGGGCGCGCAGTAGACCTTTCCGCCATGTGCATCGGCAATGGCCTTGACCACGGCCAGGCCCAGGCCGCTGCCACCGCCCTGGCGCGAACGTGAACCGTCGGCGCGCATGAAGGGGCTGAAGATGTCCGCGTGCAGTGCCGGATCGATGCCGGGGCCCTCATCCTCGATGGCAACCTGCACGTGTCCCGGGGTGTCATGCACGGCGATCCGCACCCGGCCCGGGCTGGCGTAGCGCCGTGCGTTCTCCAGCAACGCAAGAAGCGCCTGCCGCAGGCGGGTCGGATCGCAGTGGGCGTTGTGCTCCTCGCGGCTGGTCTCCAGTTCCAGCACGAAGCCGGCCGCGCGGAACTGGGGATCGACCAGGGTCATCACCGAGTGCACCTCGGCCACCACATCGGTGCGGGCGCGGCGCACGTCCAGCCGGGCGTTGTCCGCCAGGCTCAGCACGCGCAGATCCTCGATCAGCCGCGACAGCCCTTCCACCTGCGCCAGCAGGCTGCGGAACTGCGATTCGTCGGGGTGGAACACGCCTTCGGCCAGGCCCTGCAGGCGACCACGCAGGATGGTGACCGGCGTGCGCAGTTCGTGGGCGATGGCGGCGTGCCACATCATCCGTTCGCTTTCCATGTGCTGCAGGCGGCGCGCCATCGCGTTGAAGTCGTCGACCAGCGCGGCGACCTCGCCGGGAGAGTTGCCGTCGGCGCTGGCACGTGCGCCCAGGTCGCCGCTGGCCAGCGCGCGCACGCTGTCGACCAGCGAATTCAACGGGGACAGGATACGGTGGGCGAGGCGGAACGATGCGGCGATCGCAAGGGCCAGCCCGGTCAGGATGACACCGACCATCCAGGCCAGTTCGGGACCGGTGGGCAGCCAGCTCTCCGGCTCGACCGTACTGGCCGGCGAAAACTCGACCAGCACCGCATACAGCAGCCAGGACGAGAGGATCATCATCACGATGACGCCGATCACCATCAGCGACATCGAGACGACGATGTGCCGGCTGAGCCCGGACCGGCGCATCAGCGGTCGGCCATCAGGCGGTAACCGACGCCGCGCACGCTGGCCGGGATGTTGACCATGCCCACGTCGTCCAGCTTGCGGCGCAGCTTGCTGACATGGCTGTCGACCGTGCGCTCCAGCGCTTCACTCTCAGGCAGGCATTCATGCATCAGTTCGCTGCGGCTGAAGATGCGGGTCGGTGCCAGGGCCATGCAGTGCAGCAGCTTGAACTCGGTCAGCGTCAGCAGGACTTCATGGCTGTAGCCATCGCCTTCCACATGCACGGCATGGGTTGCCGGATCGATCAGCAGCTGCCCGATGCGCAGTGCCGCCGGTGCATCCACGCGTGAGGATCTGAGCGTCCGCCGCAGCACCGCGCGCACGCGCGCAGCCACCTCGGCCGGGTTGAACGGCTTGACCACGTAGTCGTCGGCACCCATGCGCAGCGCGGTCAGCTTGTCCAGGTCCTGGTCGAGCGCGGTCAGCATGATCACCGGCGTTTCCCCGCGCTGGCGCAGCTGGCTCAGCACGCTCCATCCGTCCAGCCGCGGCAGTTGTACATCCAGCAGGACCAGGTCCGGACGCATGTTGCGGTGCAGGTCCAGTGCACTGTGGCCGTCGCCGGCGCGCAGGGTGCGCAGGCCCTCACGTTCAAGATAGGCAGTGAGGATGTCGGCGATCTCGGCCTCGTCCTCCACGATCAGGACCAGGGCGGCGAGGGCAGTGGAGGCGTGCATGCGTGGATCAGGCCATAAGGTGCTTGCCTCCATCGTATCTCCACACTTCCTCCATCGAAACCCCATCATCGCCGCGCAGACTGCGCGCTTCATGACCTATCCGCCGCGCCTGCGGCATTGTGCACAGCAATGAGAACCTTCAGGACCCCGGCCGCGTTGATCGCGGTCCTCGCCTTGGCCATGACGGCCTGTTCCTCGCCCGAAGCCAGCCCCGAACCCGCACCGCGCGTGAGTGTGGTCACCGTCGGCCCACAGGTCGTGCAGCGCGACGATGAGCTGCCGGGCCGCGTGACGGCCGTGCGTACCGCACAGATCCGTGCGCAGGTCGGCGGCATCGTGCAGCGTCGCCTGTTCGAGCAGGGGGCCGAAGTCACCGCCGGGCAGGCGTTGTTCCAGATCGATCCGGCGGCCTTCCGTGCGGACGTCGATTCGGCGCTGGCGGCCCTGCAGCGCAGCGAGGCGGCGCTTGCCCGCAGCCGTGTGCAGTCGCAGCGGCTGCACGCCCTGGCGGCGGCGCAGGCCGTCAGCCAGCAGCATCGCGACGACGCCAGCGCCGAGTACGAGCAGGCGCGCGCCGCGGTGAATGAAGCCCGGGCGATTCTTGCCCGCCGCCAGCTGGACCTGCGCTATGCGACGGTCAGCGCGCCGATCAGCGGACGCATCGATCAGGCATGGGTGACCGAGGGAGCGCTGGTCGGCGTGGCCGATGCCGAGCCGATGGCGGTGGTGCAGCAGATCGACCAGGTCTACGTGGATGTTCGCCAGCCTGCGTCCCAGCTGGAGTCGCTGCAGCGCAGCGCCGCGAGCGGTGGACAGTCGTCGGTGGCGATCATCGGCCCGGCGGGCCGGCCTTTGTCGGAACGTGGCGAGCTGCTGTTCTCCGGCATCAGCGTCGATGCGCGTACGGGCGACGTGATGCTGCGCATCCTGGTGAACAACCCGCAGCGCCAGCTGCTGCCCGGAATGTACGTACGGGCAAGAGTGCCGCGCGGTGCTCCGTCCAGTGCGCTGGTTCTGCCGCAGCAGGCCGTACTGCGCAGTGCTGGTGGTCAGGCCTACGCCTGGGTGGTCGGCAGTGACGGCAAGGCGGTGATCCGCACGCTGGAGATCGATGGCAGCGTGGATCGGCAGTGGCTGGTCCGGAATGGCCTGAAGGCGGGCGAGAAGGTGGTCGTCGAAGGCCAGGAGCGCCTGCAGGAGGGCGTGGTGGTCCAGATGCACGACTGGTCACGGCCCGTCGCCATTGCCGGGGCTGCACCGTCAGGTCGTCAGGGCTGAGTCCGCCAGGACCCGGCCGATCCAGGAAAATCCAACATGGCACGTTTCTTCATCGATCGCCCGGTGTTCGCCTGGGTGCTGGCGATCTTCATCATCCTTGCCGGTGTCCTGGCGATTCCGCGGTTGGCCGTGGAGCGCTACCCGGCAGTCGCTCCGCCCAGTGTCAGCATCTATGCGAGCTATCCAGGCGCAAGCCCGCAGACATTGAACGATGCGGTGGTCGCGCTGATCGAGCGCGAACTGTCCAGCGTCAAGCACCTGCTGTACTTCGAATCGTCGGTGGATACCTCCGGGGAGGCGTCGATCACGGCGACCTTCCAGCCGGGAACCAACCCCGAACTGGCCCAGGTCGATGTGCAGAACCGGATCAAGGCGATCGAGCCGCGGTTGCCGCGCAGCGTGCGCCAGAACGGGCTGTACGTGGAGGCGGCCGATTCCGGTTTCCTGATGCTGGTCGGCCTGCGTTCGCCGGATGCCAGCGTCAGCGAGGCCGCGCTGGGTGACTTCATGGCGCGCAACATCATCGAGGAACTGCGCCGCATCGACGGTGTCGGGCGCGTGCAGCTGTTCGGCGCGGAGCAGGCGATGCGCGTCTGGCTCGATCCCACGCGGCTGACCGGGTACGGCCTGACCATCGGTGACGTTGCCAGCGCCATCGAGCAGCAGAACCTGGAGATCGCACCGGGTCGCATCGGCGACTCCCCCGGTCTGCCCGGCCAGCGCCTGACCGTGCCGCTGACCGCCGATGGCCAGCTGTCCACGCCCGCGCAGTTCGCTTCGATCGTGCTGCGTGCGCGGGCGGATGGCTCGCGGGTACTGCTGGGTGACGTCGCCCGGGTCGAACTGGGGGCGCAGAGCTACGCCTGGGGTACCCGAGAGGATGGTCAGCCTGCGACGGCGGCGGGCGTCCAGCTGCGGCCCGGAGCGAACGCCGTACGCACTGCGGCAGCGGTGCGCGAAAGGATGGCCGAGCTGGCGCCGCTGCTGCCGCGTGGTGTCGAGGCGAGCATTCCGTTCGATACCGCACCCTTCGTCAGCATCTCGATCCGCAAAGTAGTGCAGACACTGCTGGAGGCCATGCTGCTGGTGTTCGCGGTGATGTACCTGTTCCTGCAGAACTGGCGCTATACGCTGATACCTGCCGTGGTCGCGCCGATTGCGCTGCTGGGTACGTTCGCGGCGATGCTGGCGCTGGGGTTCTCGATCAACGTCCTCACCATGTTCGGCATGGTGCTGGCGATCGGCATCATCGTCGATGATGCGATCGTGGTGGTCGAAGGCGTGGAACGGATCATGGCCGAGGAGGGGTTGCCACCCCGCGAGGCGACGATCAAGGCAATGCGCGAACTGACCGGCGCGGTGATCGGCATCACCCTGGTACTGACCGCGGTGTTCATTCCGATGGCGTTCGCCAGTGGTTCGGTAGGCGCGATCTACCGTCAGTTCACCGTCGCGATGTCGGTATCGATCCTGTTCTCCGCACTGCTGGCGCTCAGCCTCACGCCTGCACTGTGCGCCACGCTGCTGCGCGGAAGTACACGCGGGCATCATGGCCGCAGTGGCCTGTTCGGCGCCTTCAACCGCGGCTTCGAGCGGATGACCGGCCGCTACCAGCGTGGCGTGGCCGCTGTGCTGCAGCGAAGCGGGCGCATGATGGGGGTGTTCGTCGCACTGGTGGCAGCGCTTCTGCTGGGCCTGAACGGGTTGCCCGGGGCATTCCTGCCGGAGGAGGACCAGGGGTACTTCATGACCTCGATCCAGCTGCCGGCCGAGGCGACCACCGAGCGCACGCTTGCCGTCGTTGAAGCGTACGAACGTCACGTGGCCTCGCGCCCCGGCGTTGCATCCAACCAGTCGATCCTCGGGTACAGCTTCTCCGGCTCGGGGCCGAGTGCTGCACTGGCCTACACGATGCTGAAGGATTGGGGGGAGCGTGCCGGTGCGACGGCTGCCGGCGAGGTGGAGGCGGTACGGAAGGCGATGTCGACGCTGGTCGAGGGCGAAGTCATGAGCGTGATGCCGCCGGCCATCGACAGCCTCGGCCGCTCGTCAGGCTTCTCGCTGGCGCTGCAGGCGCGGACCGGGCAGACCCAGGCCGAGCTGCGCGCTGCCCTCCAGCAGTTGCTGCAGCTGGCCCAGGCCAGCACACTGCTGTCCGATGTGCATGCCGATGGAATGCCCGCAGGTACCAGCGTCCGGCTTGACATCGATCGCGCCAAGGCCGAGGCGATGGGCGTGGCGTTCAGCGAGATCAGCGGAACGCTGTCGGCGGCAATGGGCTCGCAATACGTCAACGACTTTCCGAACAAGGGACGGCTGCAGCAGGTCATCGTCCAGGCCGATGCGCCGTATCGGATGGAGCTGGGCGACGTGCTCAAGCTGTATGTCCGCAACAGCGAAGGGGGCATGGTGGCGCTGTCGGAGCTGGTCGATCCGCAGTGGACGGAAGCGCCCCTGCAGCTGCAGCGCTATCTCGGCTTCCCGGCATTGAATCTGTCCGGCGCGCCCGCGTCGGGCGTTTCCACCGGGCAGGCGATGGACGAGATGGAGCGCCTGGCCCGGCAGCTGCCGGCGGGCTTCGCACTGCAGTGGACCAGTCAGTCGCTGCAGGAGCGCGAGTCCGGCGCGCAGGCCCCGTGGTTGCTGCTGCTGTCGATGCTGGTGGTGTTCCTGGTCCTGGCGGCGCTCTACGAGAGCTGGTCCATACCAATGGCGGTGATGCTGGTGGTGCCGCTGGGCCTGCTGGGAGCCGTAGCGGCGGTGCTGCTGCGGGGCATGCCCAACGACGTTTTCTTCAAGGTCGGCATGATCACGGTGATCGGCCTGTCGGCGAAGAACGCGATCCTGATCGTCGAGTTCGCGCGACAGCTGCAGCAGCAGGGACGCGGGCTGGTGGAAGCGGCCGTGGAGGCAGCGCGCCTGCGCCTGCGGCCCATCGTGATGACGTCGCTGGCGTTCGCGCTCGGCGTGGTGCCTTTGATGGTGGCGCAGGGTGCCTCGAAGGAAACACAGCAGGCAATCGGTACCGGTGTGTTCGGTGGCATGGTCAGCGCGACCGTGCTCGCGGTGTTCTTCGTGCCGGTGTTCTATGTGGTGGTGCAGGGGGTGCGGCAACGGATCGCGCGGCGCCTGCGCAGGCGCCGGCCACTGCCGGAAGGATCTGTGGATGGGAACGGATAACGGTCAAAGGCTGCACGACGTACAGCTGAAGGCGCTGGAACGGCGCCTGTGCCAGGCCCTGATCGAGGGTGATCGACAGGCACTGTCGCTGCTGTTGTCGCCGGCGATGTTCATGATGGATGGCGATGGCGGGCGTCTGTTTGATCTGCCCTGGCTGGATGACTGGTTGGGCGGGCACCTGCAGGTGCGGGCGCTGCATCTGCAGGCGGTGGACACCCTGCTGTGCGGTCGGCTGGCGCTGCTGTCCAGCCCGGTGCAGATGGTGGTCGTCCGGCACGGGCAGGAGCAGGCATTGCGGGTGCGTCTGTTGCGGGTCTGGGCCTGTAGTTCCGGCGGGGAGGGCGCGCAGCTGCTGTCGATGACGGTGCTCGCGGCGTGAACGCGATCACATCGGTTTCAGCGCCGGCTCATCGCCGGATGATAGGGTGGTTATCTTCAGTACGGTCGACAAGGAGTCGAGTCATGCGTGTAGTTTCCAGTCTGTCGACGGCTTCGCTGGCCCTGGTGCTGGCGGCCTGCCAGCCATCGACGCCGCCTGCCGCAGCAGGTGGCACGGCTGATCCGGCGCCGCCGGAGCCGCAGCCGCTGTCCACGAACTCGACCGCCAGCCAGACGGCCTATCAGTGTGGCGATCTGGCCGTGCGTGCGACGTTCAACGGCGAGGACGCAGCCACCGTGGTGATCGGGGATCGCACGTTCGCCATGACCTCCGAGCGTGCTGCTTCGGGGGCGAAGTACGGCGACGGGCAGGGCAACAGTTTCTGGACGAAGGGCCACGACGACGGGCTGCTCAGCCTGAAGGGCGAAGTGGACCGCGAGTGCCGCGCGGTGGAGACCACGGAAGGCGACGGCCGTGCCGGTGCTGCCGCGTTCAGGGCGACCGGCAACGAACCGGGCTGGCTGGCGGTGGTCGACGGTGACACGCCGGGCCTGCAGGTGCAGGTCGATTATGGCCAGCGGCACTTCGACGTGGGCGCGCCCAACCAGGGGGCGGACGGGTGGAGTGGCAAGGCTGCGGACGGTACCGACATCAAGCTCACCTTCCAGCGCACGACGTGCACGGACGACATGAGCGGCGAGCCGTTCGAGGCGAAGGCGATGCTGACCGTCGGCACGCGCCAGTACCATGGGTGTGGCAATTTCGGCGCCAGGCAGCCGTAAGTTGGTCGGCAGAGCCGAGCGGGGCTCGGCTCTGCCAGGCGCGTGCGGTCAGCTCAGTCCGCGCGGCCTGCGAACTCGCCGGTGGCAGTGTTCACCAGCACGCGTTCGCCATTGACGATGTACTCCGGCACCATGATCTCGATCCCGGTATTGAGCTTGGCCGGTTTCGGACGCTTGGTGGCGGTGCCGCCCTTCAGTTCCGGCGGGGTCTCGATCACTTCCAGCACCACCGAGGCCGGCAACTGGATGGCCACCGGCTGCTCGTCGATCACCTGCACGTAGATGCCGGTCAGGCCATCGGTGATGTAGCCGGCGTCGTCGCCGATGACGTCCGCATCCAGGGTGTAGGGGGTGTAGTCCTCGTCATCGAGGAAGACGAACGCATCGCCATCCTTGTACGAATAGGTGGACTGGCGGCGCAGCAGTTCGACCTCGACCAGATTGTCGTCGGCATCGAAGCTGGCATCGAGCTTGTTGCCGCCCGGCACGCTGTACATGATGAAGCGGAAGCGGACGTTGCCACCCCGGCCCTGCGGGGAGCTGCGCTCGATGTCGCGGATCTGGTAGACGCCGTTGTTGTACTCGACGACGTTGCCCTTCTTGATGTCGTTGGCTTTCATGGTGATCTGGGTCGTTGGGGGTGGACGCCGTCCCGGCGCCCGGGGGAATCACTTCGGAGCGAGGCGGGTAGCGCCGTCCAGGCGGATGGTCTCGCCATTGAGGTAGGTGTTGCCGAGGATGAAGCCGACCAGGCTGGCGAAATCCTCCGGCTTGCCCAGCCGCGACGGGAACGGGATCGAGGCGGCAAGCGACTGCTGTACGGCTTCGGGCATGCCATCGACCATCGGTGTCCAGAACACGCCCGGGGCGATGGTGTTGACGCGGATGCCGAAGCGCGAGAGCTCGCGGGCCATCGGCAGCGTCATCGACACCACACCGCCCTTGCTGGCGGCGTACGCGGCCTGGCCGATCTGGCCCTCATAGGCGGCGATGCTGGCGGTGTTGATGATGACACCGCGTTCGCCATCGGCGCCGGCCTCGTTGTGCTGCATGCGGTTGGCGGCGGCCTTGGCCACGTTGAAGCTGCCGACCAGGTTGACCATCACCGTGCCCTGGAAGCCGGCCAGCGGCATCGGGCCTTCCTTGCCGAGCACACGGCCCGCGCCGAGGATGCCGGCGCAGTTCATCGCCACGTTGAGGCCGCCGAGGAAATCGTGGGCCTGGTCGATGGCCGCCGCCACGGCAGCTTCATCACTGACGTTGACGTTGAAATAGCGGGCGTTGTCGGCACCCAGCGCGGCGACGGCGGCGCTGCCTTTGTCGTCGTTGAGGTCGAACAGGGCCACCTTGCCGCCTTGGGCGACGAGGTGCTCGGCCACGGCCAGGCCAAGGCCGGAAACGCCGCCGGTGATCACGGCACGTACGGAAGACAGCTGCATTGCACGGTCCTGCAGGTTCGAGAACCGCCGATTCTAACGGAAGCCACGACCGCTGCCGTTGTGCACCGCGCCGCCCGGAGCCCGGGCGACGCGCCCTGATGGATCAGACGGCCGCGAGGGCCTGGCCGGTGCGGCTGGCGGTCGCACGCCCGAGCAGGCCGGCCAGCCAACGACCGGTTTCCGCCAGCGTCGGCAGGTCCACCCCGCTGTCCAGGCCAAGGCCCTGCAGCAGATAGACCACGTCCTCGCTGGCGACGTTGCCGCTGGCGCCTTTCGCGTAAGGGCAGCCGCCCGCGCCGGAGACGGCGCTGTCGACCACGCGCACGCCTTCTTCCAGGCAGGTGGCGATGTTGGCAATGGCCTGCCCGTAGGTGTCATGGAAGTGCACGGCCAGCGCGCTCATCGGGATCTCCGCGGCGACTGCCTGCAGCATCGCCCGCGCCTTGCGCGGCGTGCCGACGCCGATCGTGTCGCCCAGCGAGATCTCATAGCAGCCCATCTGGTGCAGGGCGCGCGCCACCCGCACCACATCGGCCAGGGGGACCTCGCCCTGGTAGGGACACCCCAGCACGGTGGAGACATAGCCGCGCACCCGTACGCCATCGGCGGCGGCGCGGCGCAGGATCGGCTCGAAGCGTGCCAGCGACTCGTCGATGCCGGCGTTGGTGTTGGTGCGGTTGAACGCCTCGGAGGCGGCCGTGAACACCGCCACTTCCTCCACGCCGACCGCGAGCGCCCGCTCGTAGCCCTGTTCATTCGGTACCAGCACTGGATAGTGGATGCCGGGCCGGCGCTGGATGCCGGCATAGACCTCAGCGGCATCCGCCAGCTGCGGCACCCACTTCGGGCTGACGAAACTGGTCGCTTCGATGCTGCGCAGGCCGGTGGCCGACAGGCGGTT
Source organism: Stenotrophomonas sp. STEN009 (assembly GCF_056760395.1). Taxonomy (NCBI): domain Bacteria; kingdom Pseudomonadati; phylum Pseudomonadota; class Gammaproteobacteria; order Lysobacterales; family Lysobacteraceae; genus Stenotrophomonas; species Stenotrophomonas sp. STEN009. The sequence goes on from NZ_JBRRES010000029.1 coordinate 14,935, forward strand.
GATCAGCTCGATCTTGTCGGCCGTAGAGACCGGTTGCTTTTCGTTCTGCAGCCCGTCCCGCGGGCCGACCTCGACGATGCGGACGTAGTCGCTCATGCCTCCGTCTCCGCAGCGGGGCGCTGGCAGACCGCCTCGATGTTGTTGCCGTCCGGGTCGAGCACGAAGGCGGCGTAGTAGTTCGGGTGATACCAGGGACGCACGCCGGGAGCGCCATTGTCGCGTCCTCCGGCGGCCAGGGCGGCGGCATGGAACGCGTCCACCTGCGCGCGGCCGGTACAGGCGAAGGCGACGTGCACGCCATGGCTGACGCTGCCGCCATTGCCGATCCAGAAGAACGGCTTGCCATCGCGGCCGAAGCCGACCTGGTCGTGGGTGCCGGTCTGCTCCGCGGTGACTTCCATCACCACGCCGATCTGCAGTGGGGCCAATGCCTGGCTGAAGAACGCCCTGCTGCGCGCCAGGTCGGCGCTGGTCAAACCAAGATGATCGAGCATGTTCAGGCCTCCGTTACCCAATGGGGGGCGCGCTTGTCGAGGAAGGCGCCCAGGCCTTCCTGACCCTCGGCCGAGACCCGCAGGCGCGCGATCAGGGCGGCATTGTCGCGGTCGAGCGCATCGCGGTCATGGCTGTCACGGACCTGCCGGACCAGGCGCTTGGCCGACGCTGAGGCGATCGGGCCGGCCTTGTCGAGCAGGGCCAGCTGGCGCTGCACCGCCTCGTCCAGCCGCTCCGGTTCCACCAACTGGTGCACCAGGCCGATGCGCAGCGCGGTGTCGGCGTCGAAGTGCTCGCCGGTCGCGAACCAGCGGCGGGCCTGACGCGGCCCGATCGCCTCGATCACGTACGGTGAGATCACGGCCGGCAGCAGGCCAAGGCGGCTTTCGGTCAGGCCGAACCGGGCGCTGGTGCTGGCGATGGCGATGTCGCAGCAGGCGACCAGGCCGACGCCCCCGCCGAAGGCGGCACCGTGGACCCGGGCCAGGGTCGGCTTGGGCAGTTCGTCCAGGGTGCGCATCAGGCGCGCCAGGGCCAGCGAATCCTCGCGGTTGTCAGCCTCGCTGGCAGCGGCCATGCCCCGCATCCACTGCAGGTCGGCACCGGCCGAGAAGGATGCGCCGTGGCCGGCCACCACCACCGCGCGCACCGCGTCTTCCCGCCCGGCCGCCTCCAGCGCGGCGGTCAGCCGGGCGATCAGGCCGGCATCGAAGGCGTTGTGCAGCTCCGGCCGGTTCAGCCAGAGGGTGAGGACGGCGCCACTGCGCTCGATCTGCAAAGCATCGTTCATGGGATTCCAGGGTCACTCCATACCTGTATGGATCATAGCGGGCCATTGGTCATGGGCCATGACGCGACGCGGGAATGTTAGAATCGAGAACCATTTACATCCAGCAGAGAACAGGCTAGATGACGCTGTCCGAACTGCCCCTGCATACCTCGGCCGTGGTCGACTCCGTGCAGGACCTGCATGCCAACGATGCCATTGCCCGCCGCCTGCGCGAGCTGGGCTTCGTCAAGGGCGAGGAGGTCCGCCTGGTGGCCAAGGGCCCACTGGGGGGAGAGCCGTTGCTGGTGCAGGTCGGGTTCACCCGTTTCGCACTGCGTATCAGTGAAGCCAAGCGCGTCGTGATCGACGCTGCCAGCCAGGAAAGACGTGCATGACCGCATCCGCCACTGCCGCCCCCCTGCGCATCGCGCTGGTCGGTAACCCGAACAGCGGCAAGACCGCCCTGTTCAACCAGCTGACCGGCAGCCGGCAGAAGGTCGCCAATTACACCGGCGTGACCGTCGAGCGCAAGGAAGGACGCCTGCGCGCGCCCTCCGGCCGCGAGTTCGCCGTGCTTGACCTGCCGGGTGCGTACAGCCTGCACCCGGCAAGCCTGGACGAGGCGATCACCCGCGACCTGTGCCGGGGCTTCTATCCGGGCGAGGCCGCGCCGGACGTGCTGTTGTGCGTGATCGACGCCACCAACCTGCGCCTGCACCTGCGCTTCGCACTGGAACTGCGGGAGCTGGGCAAACCGATGGTGGTGGCGCTGAACATGGTGGATGCGGCCGAGCGCCGTGGCATCCAGCTGGACGTGGCAGCGCTGGAGCGCGAGCTGGGCGTGCCCGTGGTCGAGACCGTAGCGGTACGCAAGCAGGGCGCGCGCGCGCTGGTCGAGCGCCTGGACCGCATGGTGCCGCACCTGGATGCGCCGTTGCCGCCAGCTGAGGACGGCATCGACTACCACGCCCGGGTACGCGACATCCTGGCGGTGGCCGTGCGCATGCCGGCACGCACCGCGAAGATCGACGACACGCTTGACCGCTGGCTGCTGCACCCGGTGTTCGGACTGGTGACGCTGGTCGTGGTGATGTTCCTGATCTTCCAGGCGGTGTTCGCCTGGGCGACACCGCTGATGGATGGCATCGAGGCCGGCTTCGGCTGGCTGGGCGAGGTGGTCGGTGGCGCGCTGCCGGAGGGGCCGCTGACCAGCCTGCTGACCGACGGCATCATCGCCGGCCTGGGAGGCGTGGTGGTGTTCCTGCCGCAGATCCTGATCCTGTTCGCGTTCATCCTCGCGCTGGAAGAGTCCGGCTACCTGCCACGTGCAGCGTTCCTGCTCGATCGGCTGATGGCCGCGGCCGGCCTGTCGGGGCGTTCGTTCATCCCGCTGCTGTCCAGCTTCGCCTGCGCGGTGCCGGGCATCATGGCCACCCGCAGCATCCAGGATCCACGCGACCGGCTGGCGACGATCCTGGTGGCGCCGCTGATGACCTGTTCGGCCCGCCTGCCGGTGTATGCCCTGCTGATCGCCGCCTTCATTCCCGATGGCAAGGTCGGCATCTTCAACCAGCAGGGCCTGGTGCTGTTCGGACTGTACGTGGCCGGCATCCTCAGCGCGCTGGCGATGTCGTGGGTCATGAAGAAGTGGCGCCGCGACAAGAGCGAGCATCCGCTGATGCTGGAGCTGCCCTCGTACCGTATTCCGCATCCGCGTGATCTGGCAGTCGGCCTGTATGAGCGCGGCATGATCTTCCTGCGGCGCGTGGGCGGCATCATCCTGGCGTTGACCGTGCTGCTGTGGTTCCTGCTGTCGTTCCCCGGTGCGCCTGCCGACGCCACGCTGCCGGCCATCGATTACAGCTACGCCGGCCGCATCGGCCATGCGATGACCGCGGTTTTCGCCCCGCTGGGTTTCAACTGGCAGATCTGCATCGCACTGATTCCGGGCCTGGCCGCGCGTGAAGTGGCGGTTTCCTCGCTGGCGACGGTGTACGCGCTGTCCGCGGCCGACGACGATGCGGCGATCTCGGCGCTCACGCCGGTGGTGGCCGATGGCTGGTCGCTGGCCACGGGCCTGTCGCTGCTGGTGTGGTTCATCTATGCGCCGATGTGCATCTCCACGCTGGCCACCATCAAGCGTGAGACCAACTCGTGGAAGAAGATGGGTTTCGCGGCGTTCTACCTGTTCGCAGCGGCCTACGTTGCAGCGCTGATCACCTACCAGGTGACCGTGGCGCTGGGAGGCGGCTGATGGACGCAGGACTGCTGCTCCAGTACCTGATCGTTGCGCTGGCCGTGCTGGTCAGCGCATGGGTCGTACTGAAAAAGCAGTTCCCCGGCAGCGTGCGCAGGATGCGCGGTGCCTTGGCACTGGCGCTGCTCAAGCCAGGCCGCGCCGGCTGGTTGCAGGCGCTGGGCCGCACGATCGCGCCGCCTGTCAGTAGCGGCGGCGGTGCCTGTGGTGGCTGCGACAGCTGCGGGCCGACGCCGCCGAAGCAGCACTGACTAGGCCGGGAGAGAGCGGGGGGCTGCTGCGCTCGCCGAAGCGTCAATCCCGCACCAGCCCACCGTCCACCACCAGATTCTGGCCGGTGACCGCGCGCGCCCAGGGGCTGGCGAAGAACAGCGCGGCGTCGGCGAACTCGGCCGGCGTGGTCACGCTGCGCAGTGGCGTGTTGGCGGCGATGTAATCGAACACCGCCTGCGGTGTCGCGGCGCTGGCGTCGGTGCTGCGCAGCAGGCCACCGGACAGCATGTTGACGGTGATCCCGTGCGGCCCCAGGTCGCCGGCCAGGGTGCGTGTCAGCGAAAGCAGGGCGGCTTTGGCTGCCGTGTAGTCGTGATAGGGCACCACCGGGTTCTGGAACAGATTGGTGCCGATGTTGAGGATGCGGCCGAAACCGCGCGCCTGCATGCCGGGCAGGGCGGCCTGCACGGTGTTGAGCGCGCCGCGCACGCTGCCTTCGAACTGCGCCTGGAACGCCGGCCAGCCAATGTCGGCGGCGCCGTCGCGCGCATCACCATTGAAGGAGAAATCGGCCAATGCGTTGTTGACCACGGTGGTCACGCCCTGGCCGAAATGCGCCAGCGCCTGCTGCAGCAGTGCCTCGATCTGGCTCCGGTCGGTGACGTCGGCGCGGAGCGCGAGTGCCTGCCCGCCCAGCTCCACCGCCAGCGCACGTGCGGCCGCCTCGCTGCGGTGGTAGTTGATGATGATCCGGGCACCCTGCGCGGCGAATGCGCGGGCGATATGCTGGCCGAGGCCGCGGCCAGCGCCGGTGACCAGTACCAGCTGTTCGCTGATCTGCATGGGAAATGCGGTCCATTGCATGAAGAGTCCTGCAGCGTAGCAGCGATGATGCTTGCCGGACCGGGCATGCTGCCGCTAGCCTGCGGGGCATGAACCAGACTCCCCTGCGATTGCTCATTCACGGCGCTTCCGGGCGCATGGGCCAGGCCCTGCTGCGGCTGGCCGCCGATCATCCCGAAACCCTGCAGATCGTGGCGGCGGTGACCGGCCGCGCGCCGGCCCAGCGGGTGGTCGACGGAGTGCCGTTCTTTGCCGCCAGCGAGCTGGCAGGGGCGCCGGCATTCGATGTGGCCATCGACTTCAGCCTGCCGGAAGGCTTCGATGCGATGCTGGCCCTGTGCGTTGAACGCGGCGCAGGCCTGGTATCGGGTACCACCGGCATCTCCAGTGCGCAGCGCCAAGCGCTGGACGCCGCCGCGGCGCGCATTCCGCTGGTGTGGGCTTCGAACTTCAGCCTCGGTGTCGCGGTGCTGGACGAGCTGGTCGAGCGCGCTGCGCAGGCCCTGTCGGGCTGGGACTGCGACATCGTGGAATCGCACCATACGCAGAAGAAGGATGCGCCCTCGGGAACGGCACTGACCCTGGGCGCAGCCGCGCAGCGGGGTGGGGCGGATCCGCAGTACGCCAGCCTGCGGGCCGGCGATATCGTGGGTGAGCATCTGGTGCAGTTCACCGGCCTGGGCGAGCGCATCGAACTGGTCCACCGGGCGACCAACCGCGACATCTTCGCCCGCGGTGCGCTGTTTGCCGCCCGCCAGCTGCAGGGGCGGGCGCCCGGGAGCTACCGGGTGCGCGACCTGCTGGACACCCCGGCGGGCTGATTCACGGGGTCGGATCCCTTTCCCACGGAAAGGGATCTGACCCCTCGCCGCGATTGCTGTCAGAGTCCTTTTCCCGCATGAAAAGGGATCCGACCCCGGCCATCGCGCTTTGCACACGCGGGCGTATTGAAATGAATACGCAGTCGCCTGTTCATGAAACGATTCAACCGCTGGCGCGAGCGCTCCGGCAGCGCTACAATTCGCACTCGCCGAATCACCAAAGCCGGACCGGTCCTGAACCGCACGTCCGCGCTTTTTTGCAACCGGATTTCCGTGAAGCACAGGCGTGACTTCGGCACCCCCTCGGTAGCCAAAGTGAGATTTCCGTGACCCAAGCCGCAATCCTCGTCCTCGAAGACGGCACCGTATTCGAGGGCGAATCCGTAGGCGCGCCCGGCCTGTCCGTCGGTGAAGTGGTGTTCAACACCGCCATGACCGGTTACCAGGAAGTGCTGACCGATCCGTCCTACGCCCGGCAGATGGTCACGCTGACCTATCCGCATATTGGCAACACCGGCATGACCGACCAGGACGACGAAGCCTCCAAGGTGTGGTCGGCCGGCCTGATCGTGCGCGATGTGCCGCGCCGCCCCAGCAACTGGCGCAGCCAGGTGTCGCTGCAGGACTGGCTGATCCAGCGTGGCGTGGTGGCCATCGCTGGCATCGATACCCGCAAGCTCACCCGCATCCTGCGCGAGAACGGCGCCCAGAACGGTGCGCTGATGGCAGGTGACATCGATGTTGAGAAGGCGCTGGAAGCCGCCCGCAAGTTCCCGGGCCTGAAGGGCATGGATCTGGCCAAGGTCGTCACTACCGAGAAGACCTATGTCTGGACCGAGGGCCAGCTGGACCTGGATGCCAACGCCTTCGTCAGCGTGCCGGCCCGCTTCAAGGTCGTGGCCTACGATTTCGGCGTGAAGACCAACATCCTGCGCATGCTGGCCGAACGCGGCTGCGAAGTGACCGTGGTGCCGGCGCAGACCCCGGCGGCTGAAGTGCTGGCGCTGAAGCCCGACGGTGTCTTCCTGTCCAATGGCCCGGGTGACCCGGAGCCGTGCGATTACGCGATCGCCGCGATCAAGACCTTCATCGACGTGAAGATTCCGACCTTCGGCATCTGCCTGGGCCACCAGCTGCTGGGCCTGGCCTCGGGCGCGCAGACCGTCAAGATGGGCCATGGCCACCATGGTGCGAACCATCCGGTGCAGGACCTGGACAGTGGCCGGGTGATGATCACCTCGCAGAACCATGGTTTCGCGGTCGATGAAGCCACCCTGCCGGCGACGTTGCGCGTGACCCACCGGTCGCTGTTCGATGGCACCAACCAGGGCATCGCACGCACCGATGTGCCGGCGTTCTCCTTCCAGGGCCATCCGGAAGCGTCGCCGGGCCCGCACGACGTCGGTCCGCTGTTCGACCGTTTCGTGACCCTGATGGAACAGGCCAAGGCGTGATCCGCAGGCCACCGGCCACCGGTGGCACCGCGATGGACCGTAAGCCCCCGCATTGCTGCTGCCTCCCGGCGCGGCGCTGCGGATCGAGATTCCTGATCGACAGCGTGCGATCACTCCCCCTTGTCACGCTGTACTGACTTAGAGAAGAAAATGCCCAAGCGCACTGACCTAAAGACCATCCTCATCATCGGTGCCGGCCCGATCGTCATCGGCCAGGCCTGCGAGTTCGACTACTCCGGCGCCCAGGCCTGCAAGGCCCTGCGCGACGAGGGTTACCGCGTGGTGCTGGTCAACAGCAACCCGGCCACGATCATGACCGACCCGGAGATGGCCGACGCCGTCTACATCGAGCCGATCAACTGGCAGACGGTCGAGAAGATCATCGCCAAGGAGAAGCCCGACGCGCTGCTGCCGACCATGGGGGGACAGACCGCGCTGAACTGCGCGCTGGACCTGGCCGACAACGGCGTGCTGGAGAAGTACAACGTCGAGCTGATCGGTGCCAAGCGCGAAGCGATCCGCATGGCCGAAGACCGCGAGCTGTTCCGCGTGGCGATGGGCGAGATCGGCCTGGAGTGCCCGACCGCCGCCGTCGCTCACACGCTGGACGAAGCGCTGGAGATCCAGACCCGCGTCGGTTACCCGACCATCATCCGTCCGAGCTTCACCCTGGGCGGCAGTGGCGGTGGTATCGCCTACAACCGCGAAGAGCTGGTGGAAATCGTCAGCCGCGGCCTGGAACTGTCGCCGACCACCGAAGTGCTGGTGGAAGAGTCGGTGCTGGGCTGGAAGGAATTCGAGATGGAGGTGGTGCGTGACACCGCCGACAACTGCATCATCGTCTGCTCGATCGAGAATCTCGATCCGATGGGCGTGCACACCGGTGACTCGATCACCGTGGCCCCGGCGCAGACCCTGACCGACAAGGAGTACCAGCGCCTGCGCGATGCCTCCATCGCCGTGCTGCGCAAGATCGGCGTCGATACCGGCGGCTCCAACGTGCAGTTCGGCATCAACCCGAAGACCGGCCGCGTGGTCGTCATCGAGATGAATCCGCGCGTGTCGCGCTCCTCGGCGCTGGCCTCCAAGGCCACCGGCTTCCCGATCGCGAAGGTGGCCGCCAAGCTGGCCGTGGGCTACACCCTGGACGAACTGAAGAACGAGATCACCGGTGGCCTGACCCCGGCGTCGTTCGAGCCGTCCATCGACTACGTGGTCACCAAGATCCCGCGCTTCGCCTTCGAGAAGTTCCCGGCCGCCGATGCGCGCCTGACCACCCAGATGAAGTCGGTGGGCGAAGTCATGGCGATGGGTCGCACCTTCCAGGAATCGGTACAGAAGGCGCTGCGTGGCCTGGAAACCGGCAAGGTCGGCTTCGACCCGACCGGCCTGGACCTGGCCAACGAGGAAGACCTGCAGACCCTGCGCCGCGAGCTGAAGGCACCGGGTCCGGAGCGCCTGTTCTACGTGGCCGACGCGTTCCGCGCCGGCATGAGCGTGGAAGAGATCCATGCGCTGTCGTTCATCGACCACTGGTTCCTGGACCAGATCGAGGAAATCATCGCTGCCGAAGGTGAAGTCGCTGCCGATGGCATCGATGCACTGGACGCCGCCCGCCTGCGCAGGCTCAAGCGTGCCGGTTTCTCCGACGCCCGCTTGGCCCAGCTGACCGGCACCAACGAAGCGGCCATCCGTGCGCTGCGTCGTGCCCACAAGGTGCGCCCGGTCTACAAGCGCGTGGACTCCTGTGCTGCCGAGTTCGCCACCGGCACCGCCTACCTGTACTCGACCTACGAGGACGAGTGCGAGGCCGCGCCGAGCAATCGCGACAAGATCATGATCCTGGGCGGCGGTCCGAACCGCATCGGCCAGGGCATCGAGTTCGACTACTGCTGCGTGCATGCGGCGCTGGCGCTGCGCGAGGATGGTTATGAAACCATCATGGTCAACTGCAACCCGGAAACCGTTTCGACCGACTACGACACCTCCGACCGCCTGTACTTCGAGCCGCTGACGCTGGAAGACGTGCTGGAGATCGTCGAGCTGGAACAGCCGAAGGGCGTGATCGTGCAGTACGGCGGGCAGACGCCGCTGAAGCTGGCCCGCGCGCTGGAAGCCAATGGCGTGCCGGTGATCGGCACCAGCCCGGACTCCATCGACCTGGCCGAGGACCGCGAGCGTTTCCAGCAGCTGGTGGACAAGCTGGGCCTGAAGCAGCCGCCGAACCGTATCGCCCGCAACGACCAGGAAGCCCTGCTGCTGGCCCGCGAGATCGGCTACCCGCTGGTGGTGCGTCCGAGCTACGTGCTCGGTGGCCGTGCGATGGAGATCGTGTACGGCGAAGCCGATCTGGCCCGCTACGTGCGTGATGCGGTGAAGGTGTCCAACGATTCGCCGGTGCTGCTGGACCGCTTCCTCGACAACGCTGTCGAGTGCGATGTCGACATCATCGCCGACAAGGATGGCAACGTGCTGATCGGTGGCGTGATGGAGCACATCGAAGAAGCCGGCGTGCACTCGGGCGACTCCTCGTGCTCGCTGCCACCGTACTCGCTGTCGGCCGAGACCCAGGCCGAGCTGCGTCGCCAGGTGGTGGAGCTGGCCAAGGCGCTGAACGTGGTGGGCCTGATGAACACCCAGTTCGCGATCCAGACCAGCGACGAGGGCGACGACACCGTCTACCTGCTTGAAGTGAACCCGCGTGCCTCGCGCACGGTGCCGTTCGTGTCCAAGGCCACCGGCATGCCGCTGGCCAAGATCGCCGCACGCTGCATGGCCGGCAAGACCCTGGCCGAGCAGGGCGCGACCGAAGAGATCGTGCCGGACTACTACTCGGTGAAGGAAGCGATCTTCCCGTTCGCCAAGTTCCAGGGCGTCGATCCGATCCTCGGGCCGGAAATGCGGTCCACCGGCGAGGTGATGGGCGTCGGTCGCAGCTTCAACGCCGCCTTCGCACGCGCGCAGGAAGCCGGCGGCATCAAGGCCCCGCCGATCGGCAAGGCCTTCGTGTCGGTGCGCGACCCGGACAAGAAGCGCGTGCTGCCGGTCGCCAAGGCGCTGCTGGCGCGCGGCTACAGCCTGGTGGCCACCCGTGGCACCGCCGCCTGGCTGCAGCAGCATGGCATGCAGTGCGAGATCATCAACAAGGTGGTCGAGGGTCGTCCGCACATCGTCGATTCGATCAAGAACGGCGAGATCGTCTACATCGTCAACACGACCGAAGGTCGCTCGGCGATCAACGACTCGTTCTCGATCCGTCGCGAGGCGCTGCAGCACCGCGTCACCTACTCGACCACCATTGCCGGCGCCAAGGCGCTGGTGGATTCACTGGAATTCCGCGGCACCGGCCCCGTCTGGTCGCTGCAGGAGCTGCACAAGGAGTTGAATGCATGAGAGCCCCCATCACGATGAAGGGCGCGCAGAAGCTGCGCGACGAACTGGATCACCTGAAGTCGGTCAAGCGGCCGAAGGTGATCGCCGCGATCGCCGAAGCGCGTGAGCATGGCGACCTGAAGGAGAATGCCGAGTACCACGCCGCGCGCGAGGAACAGGGCTTCATCGAAGGCCGCATCAAGCAGCTGGAAGGCGAGCTGTCGCACGCCGAGATCATCGACGTGAGCAAGCTCAATGCCGGCTCCAAGGTGGTGTTCGGCGCCAGCGTGACCCTGGCCGACGTGGAAACCGACGAAGAGAAGAAGTACCAGATCGTGGGTGACCTCGAAGCGGATATCAAGCTGGGGTTGATCGCGATTTCCTCGCCGGTGGCGCGCGCGATGATCGGCAAGCTGGAAGGCGATTCGATCGTGATCGACGCCCCGGCTGGGCAGCGCGAGTACGAGATCGTCAGCGTCAGCTACGTGGACTGAGCACGTGGCGACGGCGACCCTGCTGTTGCCCGCACGCAGCCGCTTTGCCGCGGCTGCGCTGCCGGACGATGTGGCACGTGCGCTCGGCCGTGCCACAGCGGTGCAGGTCGAGCCGGGTGAACGGGCGCAGCTGATGCGCCATTTCACGGTCGCCGCGCCGCACTGGCCGGTGGCCGCGCTGACCCGCCAGCGTGACGTGGGCGATGCGGCCGGTGCCAGCTGGCTGCGCGCCGATCCGGCCTGCATGGTGCCGGACATGCATGGCGCGCGGATGATGGCCTACGGCGAAACCCTGCGACCAACCCTGGCAGACAGCCTCGCCCTGCTGCCGGTGCTGCAGCCGTTGTTCGCCGAGGCCGGCTTCGTGCTCGACGCGCCTGATCCGTCGCGCTGGTATCTGCGGCTGCCGATCGATACCGCACTGCCGGCGTTCGACGGTCCCGACGAGGTGCTCGGCGATGACCTGTTCTCGCACCTGCCGGAAGGCGAGGGCGGCCGCCGCTGGCGGGCGCTGATGACCGAGGCGCAGGTGCTGCTGCACAACCACTCCTGGAACCAGCAGCGCGCCGCGCAGGGCCAGCAGCCGATCAATTCGCTGTGGTTCTGGGGCGGTGGCGTGATGCCGGTGTCGGTCAGCACGGTGCATGCGCAGGTGCGCAGCCGCGATGCGCTGCTGCAGAGCCTGGCGCAGGCCGCTGGCGTGGCGGTGGATGGTGAGCAGGCTGTCGATGCGCTGGTTGACCTGCGCCAGCTGCGTTCGCTGCAGCAGTTGGGCAACGAGGCGATCCGCCCGCTGCTGGCCGCGTTGAAGCGTGGCGAACTGCAGCGCCTGGTGCTCGATTTCGAGGACGGCCTGCAGTTCCAGCTGGATCGCGGACAGCGCTGGCAGTTCTGGAAGAAGCCGCGCCAGCTGCACGACTGACCGGGGACTCGGCCGAGCGGGGTCGGATCCGTTTTCCATCGGAAACGGCGCTGACCCCCAGGGTTTGCCGGGGTTGCCGGCCAGCGGGCGGCACTATCGCAGGTAGCGGCGCCTCAACGGACCTCGCTGACCACCGTCGGCAGTGTCCAGTGCCCGCCGAGCATATTGCGACACTGGCCCGTCGTGAAATCGCTGCTCTTCACGAAGCGCTCCCCGTCCCACACCCAGTCATTGGCGGAGATGCAATCGCCGACACCGCGGCCTCGGGAGCGGCCTCGCAGCGTAGCGTCATCGCGGTCAAAATCTTCGGCCAGGTTGGTGACAAAGGTCGCCTGGTACGGCGATTTGTCTCGCACCACCCAGTAGGCGTTGCTCATGTTGTAGGCACCCACGAAGCAACTGGTGCTTGCCAGTACATGCTGGGCGTCCAGTCGCTGGATCTCGATCTCATCTGTCCCGCCCTCGCTCAGGCGGCCGCACTCATCCGGCTTCGGCAGGCTGGCGATCAGCGCCTTGCGCAGGCCCGGTGCCTTGGCCAGTGCCGCGTCCGAGGCGCGCGATGCCACCAGCGTGCCGCGCACGATCACTGGCACCGGCAACGCCGCAGGCACGCTTGCTTCGGGCTTGTCGCCACGCCGTACCAGCGCACCGGGCGTTCCTAGCCGGCCCTGGGCCTCGTCCATCTTCAGCAGTACGGCCGCTGCACCGCTGTCGGAGATCGGCCACGCCTTGCCCTTGCCGTCGATGATGTCGATGCGTGCCTGGCGCGGCAGCGCGGCGACCAGCGCATCGGTCTGTCCCTGCTGCAGCAGTACTCGGTCTCCGTCGCCGGTGTCGCGCACCGGGCCCAGGTCCTTGCCGTTCAGGCGCAGGCGCAGCGCCCAGGTCGGCGTCGCGCTTTCGCCGTCCTCGCCATTGCGCAGCCGCGCGAGCACCTTCGTACCCGGGCCGCCCGCGCGTTCCAGCATCAGGCTGAGCAGATTGCCGGGTTGTTCCGGACTGTAGCCGGCGGCGCGGCAGGTGCGGGTGTTGTCACAGGCCAGCGACCAGTCGTTGTGCTGGAACTGCACGCCGGCCTTCGGTTCGGGCGTGGCGGCGTGGGTGGCCGGGGCCAGGGCGAGGCCCAGCAGCGCGGGAAGGAGCGTGCGATGCATGCGTTGAAGTCCATTTCCGGGCCGACAAGCATGGAAGATGCGCTGGCAAATTCCAAATGCCAGCGATCGGGGTGGAGCCTCCTGCGGGCAGAGAGATCCGACCCCGCGCTATCATGGGGATGTCTTCCGCAACCCGGCGATGCCGATGTCCCTTGCCGCCGATGCTGCGCAGCCGTCCTCTGATACGCCGATGATCCGCCGCCGCGATGCGGTCATGCCCGGCAGCTGGCCAGACGGCACGCTGCCACTGCTGGCGCGACTCTATGCCAGCCGCGGCGCCGGTACGCCAGAGCTGGCACTGCCGAAGCTGGGCAGCCTCCACGCGCCCGAGCTGCTGACCGGCATCGATGATGCGGTGGGTCTGCTGATCGAAGCCATCGCCAACGACAAGCGCATCCTGGTGGTCGGCGATTTCGACTGTGATGGCGCTACCGCCTGTGCGGTCGGCGTGCGCGGCCTGCGCATGCTCGGCGCACAGCATGTCTTCCATGCGGTGCCCAACCGGATGGTGCACGGCTATGGACTGTCGCCCTCGCTGGTGGAGGAACTGGCCGCGCTGCAGCCGGACCTGCTGGTCACCGTCGACCACGGCATTGCATGCCATGCCGGCGTCGCGGCCGCAAAGGCGCGTGGCTGGCAGGTGCTGGTCACCGACCATCATCTGCCGGGCCCGCAGTTGCCTGCGGCCGACGTGATCGTCGATCCGAACCTGGATGGCGACGCATTTCCCAGCAAGTCGCTGGCCGGTGTCGGCGTGATCTTCTACGTGCTGATGGCGCTGCGCCGGCGGATGCGCGAGGCCGGCGTGTTCGCCGATGGCAAGGGCCCGGACCTGACCACGCTGCTGGACCTGGTGGCGGTCGGCACCGTCGCCGACCTGGTGGCACTGGATCCGAACAACCGCGCACTGGTCAGTGCGGGCCTGCGCAGATTGCGTTCGGGGCAGGGCTGTGTCGGCCTGAAGGCGCTGATCGAAGCCAGTGGGCGCGACGCGGCGCGGCTGACCGCGACCGACATCGGCTTCGCCCTGGGCCCACGCCTGAATGCCGCCGGTCGGCTGGAAGACATGGCGCTGGGCATCGCGCTGCTGCTGACCGAGGACCCGCGGCAGGCGCGGGAGATCGCGCAGACGCTGGAGCAGATCAATGCGGAACGCCGCGCCGTGCAGCAGTCGATGACCGACGATGCCGAGCAGGCGCTGACCCGAGTTGTGCTGGACATGGCCGGGCAGCGGCCGGTGGCGGCCTGCCTGTTCGATGCCGAGTGGCATCCGGGCGTGGTCGGTCTGGTGGCCTCGAAGATGAAGGATCGCCTGCACCGGCCGGTGATCGCCTTCGCGCCGGCCGAGCCCGGTGCCGACACCCTGCGTGGCTCCGCGCGTTCGATTCCGGGCCTGCATATCCGTGACGCGCTGGCATTGGTCGATTCACGACATCCCGGCCTGATCGAGCGCTTCGGCGGTCACGCCATGGCGGCCGGCCTCAGCCTGCGGCTCGATCATGTCGACGCCTTCAAGGCGGCCTTCGTTGCCGTCGTGCTGGAGATGCTCGACCCAGCGGCACTTCAACAGCAGGTGCTCAGCGACGGCGAACTGGCAGCGGACGAGCTCGACCATCGCCATGCCGATGCGCTGCGCCTGGCCGGTCCTTGGGGGCAGGGCTTCCCGGAGCCGCTGTTCGATGGCCATTTCGAAGTGGCCAACTGGCGCGTGCTGAAGGAACGCCACCTCAAGCTGGAACTGCGCCTGCCTGGCGTGCCCGGCACGATCAACGCGATCCATTTTGGCGGCTGGCACGGCAATGCGCCGAGCCGCCATGTGCATCTGGCCTACCGGCTGGCCTGCGACGACTATCGCGGTGGTAGCGCCATCCAGCTGATTGTCGAGCATTGCCTGCCGGCGTGAGGCAGCGTTCGCGCACTCCCGCCGGGGCCAGCGTTGGCGACGGGGTCGCGGGGAAGGAAATGTGAAGAAATTCGCAGTTCCTTGAATTTCCTTAATGAATTCATCTCTTTATCCAGAGGCAAAAGCGTCAAAAAGCTGGCGCATGTCACCTGCCGGTGGCAAAGTCGGGCCACGACCAACATGGGACGACGGAACGCCCGATGTACGCCGAATCACTGCTTCCCGGCGCCGCACTGCAGCGCCTGCACCAGGACCGACGCCTGATCCGCGTCGAAACCGCTCTGGATCCGGACACTTTCCTGGTCAAGCGTTTCGAGGGCAGCGAGGCGGTGTCCAGCCCGTTCGCCTACCGTATCGAACTGCTGTCGGTCCAGCCGCGGCTGGAACTGAAACAGCTGGTCGGGCAGCCGCTGCGCCTGCAGTTGGGTGATGAATTCGGCAACCGCAGCGTGCACGGCTACGTTCGCGAGTTCGCCAGTACCGGCCAACAGGCCCAGTTCAGTGCCTACCGGGCCGAGCTCGCGCCCTGGTTCGCCTTCCTCGATTACACCTGCAACTGCCGGATCTTCCAGGACCGCAACGTGCTGCAGATCATCGAGGAGGTGTTCCAGGGCTACGCACAGCTGGCGAAGTTCCGCTACGACCTCAATGCCGGCAAGCTGCCGCCGCTGCCGTACTGCGTGCAGTACAACGAGTCCGATTTCGCCTTCGTCAGTCGCCTGCTGGAAGATGCCGGCCTGTACTACAGCTTCGTCCATGACGAAGAGGGCCATACGATGGTGATCAGCGACGATTCAACGCTGAGCACCGCGCACGGCGAACCGCAGCCCATCGCGTTCGTGTCCGACCAGGGCACGTTGGCCAGCACCGGTCTGCACCGCTGGGGTGCACGCCGACGCGTCGGGCCCAGCGTGCAGACCCTGCGCAGTTTCGACTTCAAGCAGCCGGGCCAGACGCTGGATGGCAACCAGGGCAACCAGGTGCCGCTGGGCCTGCTGCCGCCGCTCGAGCAGTACCGCTACGACGGTGCGGCGCGTTTCACCAACAGCCGCATTGGCCAGGCGCTGGCGGCGGTGCGCAACGAGGAAGTGGCTTGGCCGACCAAGCTGTTCGAGTGCGCGGGCAACGCCGGTGAGCTCGACGCCGGCGCCTGCTTCGAACTGGAGCGGCACCCGGATTTCATCGGACGTGACGATACCGACCGCAGCTTCTTCGTGGTGAGCGTGCAGCGGGAAGGCCACAACAATTTCGCTGCCGATTTCGGCAGCGCTGAAGCCCCGAGTGTCGAAGTGCAGGCCGAGGTGCTGCGCCGTCGCATCCCCTACAGGCCGCTGCGGCGGACGCCGTGGCCGCGCATGCCGGGTCCGCAGACCGCCACCGTGGTTGGTCCGCCGGGGGAGGAGCTGCATGCCGACCGCTACGGCCGGGTGAAAGTGCAGTTCCATTGGGACCGCCAGCTGGATCGCCGCGAGAATGCCTCGTGCTGGATCCGCAGTGCGAGTCCGTGGGCAGGCGCCGACATGGGTGGCGTGTCGCCGCCGCGCGTGGGCCAGGAGGTGATCGTCGATTTCCTCGATGGCGACCCGGACCGCCCCATCATCACCGGTCGTGTCTACAACGAGGACAACATGCCGCCGTTCGGCATGGAGGTGAGCGGCCTCAAGTCGAAGACGGTCAAGGGCGCGGGCTGGAATGAGATCACCATGCATGATGGCGCCGGTGGCGAGCTGCTGAACATGCGGGCGCAGCGTGACATGGTCACCACCGTGCTCAACGACCAGAACGCCAGCGTCAAGAACAACAAGTCCACATCGGTGTCGGTCAACCATCGAATGGACGTCGGCGCCAACCAGGACATCAGCGTCGGCGGCAACCGTGGCATCACGGTCACCGGCACCGACACGCTCGGCGTTACCGGCACCCGCACCACCAATGTGACCGGCGCGGTGACCGAGAAGTACGAAGCAGGCGAAACCAAGACGATCTCCGCAGCCGGCTATACCGAAACCATCACCGGCGACTTCAAGACCACCCTGACCGGCAACTTCACCAGCCAGCGCACCGGCACGTGGACCGAGACCGTCACCTCGACCTCCAGTCGCACGGTTGGCGGACTGGTGACGGAGACGCTGAACGCCGCGCGGGAGGTGACCATTACCGGTCATGACAAGCGCAGCGTGCAGGGCAAGGTCGACGACAGCAATGTCGGCGAGCGGGTGATCGACGTCACCGGCAATTTCAGCCAGGACGTGACCGGTACGCACAGCCAGGGCTCGGATGGCGCGATGAGCCTGGAGTCGGCGGTCAAGCTGTCCACCAAGGTGGGTGGCTCGGTCATCGAGATCACCGACAGCGCCATCAAGATCACCGCCGGTGGCTCGGAAGTGGTCATCGACGCAGGCGGTGTGTCAGTCAACGGCAGCGAGATCAAGCTCAACTGCTGAACAGCACGGGAGATACACCATGCAGGACACCCCCATGCTGCGCGGCCTGAACGCATTGCGCGACGCCTGGCTGGAGGCCAGCGCCGACAGCAGCAGGCGCCTGTTGGTATGGCGTCTGTCGGCTGCCGCCAGCCGCCTGCTGGCCGCGTTCTTCGAGATGCAGCGCAACGACGCAGGGCGTGATACGCCGGACTGCTTCCTGCGCATCGATACCGCCTATGAGCTGGGCTTCCGTTACAGCCGGCAGGTCAAGCAGGATCTGCTCGACCGTTATCTGGCCAGCCAGGACGAGCTGCGCGCGCAGCAGGTGCCACTGGGCTGGCGTGGCCCGAGCGAGGCGCATCCGGACAGCGCGCAGGGTGTGGTCGATGTGCTGGAGAGTTTCATCGACCATCACGGCGAGCATCTGCGCCTGCTGGCTGCCGTGCTGGAACCGGAGCGTTGCGTGCCCGGTGAAGGCTTCGAGCGCTGGCTGGATGCGGCGCTGGCCGCTGCGCCGGGAGAGCGCCTGCGACTGGTGCTGGTGGATACCGAAGAGGACCCGCGCTGGCAGCCGCTGCTGGAGCGTCATGCCAGGACCGCACGGGTGGTCACCGCACCGGTCGACATGTTTGCGATTGCCCGGGATACCGCCGCGCAATCCGGTGGTCGCGGTCCGGAAGTGCTGTACCGGCAGCTGCTGGCGGACCTGATGCTGCTGCTGGAGCGAGGCAGTCCGTCGCAGGTGGTGGCCCGCGCCGGACGCGCGCAGGGCCTGGCGCAGCGGCATGGCTGGCAGGACCAGCAGTCGGTGGTGCAGATGATGGTGGCTGGTGCCTGGCTGAAACATGGCGATCACAGCCAGGCGATCAACAGCTACCGGCAGGCACGCAGCGCCGCCGAAGGTGCACGTGCCAGCGGCAATCCTGCCGCGCCGGAACTGGTGATGCAGAGCTGGTTCGGTGAAGCGGGCTGCTGGTTGGCGGCCAAGCAACCCGAGCGCGCGGCACACACCTACCTGCAGGCATCCGCGTCCGCAGCCAGCATTCCGCATCCCATGTTCGCACTGGAGGGCCAGCGCATGGCGGGCTGGTGTCACGTGCAGGCGGGCCAGCGCGAGGCGGCGCGCACGCAGCTGCTGGAGGCGATCCGCATCGCCAAGCCGCTGGCGCCGGCCGACCGCAAGGCAACGACGCTGCCGCAGGCACTGTGGGATCTGCTGCAGCTTCAGGACGCACGACGCTGCGAACAACTGCAGCAGGTCGCCACTGACTACCTGCAGGCCAGCACCGGCCTGCTGGAGAAGGCGGACGCGCAGGGGCGCGCACTCGGCCCGCGTCCTCCGCGTCCGGCGCTGGATGCCATCGACGCCGAGCTCGATGCCGCGCTGGAGCGCGGTTTTCATCGTGCGCAGCAGGAACGCGAGCGGCTGATCCAGGGCGGTGACGAATTCTTCCGCAAGATCGTGGCCGTCGGCCGTGATTTCCTCGACCCGGGCTGGAACGGCCTGCCGGCGATCGAACACCCGCTCGACCACGAGATTCCGGTGTGGAGCGAGCCCCCGGCGATGCAGCCGCTGCCCGATCCCAGTGGCCTGCTGCAGCCGCCCGTGGCCGCGCCTGCCGGGCCCGCCGTTACAGGAGTGGCTGTTGCATGAAGTCGAACAAGACCGTGGTGATGCTGGTGGCCATCGTGCTTGGCATCATCGTCGTGACCTGGATCAGCGCCGAGTACCGTGACGAAGTAAAGGCGTTCCTGCGCGCGTTGTTCCGCGCCTTGTAAAGCAACAGGGAGTGTTGCCGTGAGCATCGCCGCCAAGCATTTCGATCCGCAGCTGGGTATCGACATCCACATGTATGCGGTGCCGCCGTGCCCGCTGCCGACGCCGCACATCGGCCTGGTGCTCGATCCGTTCGACTACATCCCGTTCATCGGTTCGACCATCAAGGTCAACGGCGTGCATCGCGGCACCGCCGGTACCGGCGGCCTGGACATCCACATCCCGCTCGGTGTGTGGGGGCCGCCGTTGGCGGCACCGATGGGGCCGCAGTTCGACGGCGAAGAGATCTTCATGGGCAGTCGTACCGTGTCGGCCGATGGCGAGCCGTTCTCGCGGCTGGCGATGCCGGTGCTGGACTGCAATCTGGCCGGCATGATCAACCCGTTCCGGGTGAAGAAGCCGAAGAAGCCACTTCGGGCGATGTCACTGCCGACCGGCCTGAACGTGGCCATTCCCACCAGCGTCAAGGTGGGAGGACCACCGACGGTGTCATGGACCGCGCTCGCGTTCCGCGCGGCGTTCGCAGGCCTGGGCAAGCTGCGCAAGAGTGCGTTCTTCCGCAAGAAGATGGATGCCTTTGCCAATTGGCGGCGGGGCAAGTGGGGAAACCTGCCCTCGGGTTTCCTGAAGTGCAAGGTGCTTCGCGCCGAGCCGGTGGACATCCGTGATGGCAGCGTGGTGGTCAACCACCAGGATTTCGATGTTCCGGGCCGCTTGCCACTCACCTGGCAACGCAGCTACGGCTCGCGCCACGCGGGCGCGCCGGGTCTGTGCGGCGCGGGTTGGCAGACGCCGGCAGACATCCGCCTGGAGCTGCTGGCCGACGGCAGCGTCTGGCTGTCCGGCCCCGACCAGGTCGCGTTCTTCCCCGAGCTGCCGCCCGCCGAGGGAGAGGCCGGGGCGATTCTCGATTTCGTCGATGGCGCGCGCCTGCTGAGGCGGCGCGGGCAGTGGCGGGTGCGCTTCAAGAACGGCCTGCAGTACGTGTTCGGTGGCGAGCTGCCTGCAGGTGTCAGCGCGCTGCCGGGCCCGCAGTCCTGGCCGATCGAGCGCATCGAGGATGCGCATGGCAACCACTGGCGCTTCGAGCGTCGCGACGGCCATCTGGTGCGCATCGTCGAGAGCGGTATCGGTGACCTGCAGGGCCGCTTCATCGAAGTGGAGGCCCGGCACGGTCGCATCGACCGCATGGCGCTGCATGACCCGGCCACCGGCCTGGTGCATCCGCTGGTGAGCTATCGCTACAGCGGCGAGGGTGACCTGCTGGCAGCGGTGGATGCGCTTGGAGCTCCGCGCACCTTCGCCTACGAACAGCACCGCATGGTGCGGCACACCGACCGTGTTGGCCTGTCGTTCCATTACGCGTTCGACGCGCAGGGCAGGGTGGTGCACTCGTGGGGCGACGGCGGCCTGTACGACTATCACTTCGAGTACGACGCGCTGCTGCGCGAGACCCGGGTGACCGACTCGCTGGGCCACCTGAGCGTGGTCAAATTTGACGAGAACCAGCTGCCGCTGTGCGAGATCGACCCGCTCGATGGCGTGACGCTGTTCGAGTACGACGATTTCGGGCGTACCGTGGCGGTGACCGACCCGGAAGGACTGCGAACGGCGTTTGCCTATGATGCGCATGGCAACCTGGTCTGCCTGACCCGCGCCGATGGCACGTCGATCCAGATGGAGTACGACCTGGACGACCACATGGTGTCGTTGCGTACGCCGGATGGTGTCGACTGGCAGCAGGCCTACAATGGCCAGGGCCTGCTGGTCAGCCAGACCGATCCATTGGGTGCAACCACCCGCTTCGACTACGACGCACAGGGCCAGTTGCAGGCGCAGACCAACGCACGGCACGCGGTCACGCAACTGCGCTATGACCGTCATGGACTGGTGGCCGCGGTTATCGATGCGCTGGGCCATCAGAGCCGGTTTGAGCATGATCCACTCGGCAACCTGCTGCGCCAGGTCGACCCGCTGGGGCAGGTCAGCCGCTACGAGTACGACGCCAAGGGACGCCTACTGGCCACCGCTGGCCCCGACGGCAACGGTGTGCGTTGCGAGTATGATGCCGAAGATCAGCTGCTGCGCTATACCGACGAAGCGGGCGCGCAGACGCGGCTGCAGTACGTGGGCATCGGACAGATCAGCAAGCGCCTGCAGGCCGATGGGCACAGCGTGGAGTACCGCTACGACACCGAAGAGCAGCTCATCGCGGTCATCAACCAGCGCGGCGAAACCTATCAGCTGGTGCGCGACGCGCTGGGCCGCATCGTCGAGGAAGTCGACTACTGGGGGCAGTCGCGGCGCTATACCTATGACGCGGCCGGACGACTGACCGCCACCGTGGATCCGCTGGGCCAGCGCATCGCCTTCACCACCGACAAGCTCGGGCGCATCACCCGCAAGACGCTGCCGGATGTACGCCATCCTGGACAGCAGGTACAGGAACACTTTGTCTACGACGTGCAGGGCCAGATTGTCGAGCTGCGCAATCCGGTGCGTACAGTGAAGCGCCGGTATGACCCGCTGGGGCAATTGCTGGAGGAACTGCAGGACGGGTTCCGCGTCGGCTATGCCTATGATGAAGTAGGCAACCGCGTACTGCGCGAGACCGCTGCCGGCAATCGGTTAGCGTTCGGCTACGACTTGCGCGACCAGACCGTATCGGTGGCCATCAATGACGAGCCGCCGATCTCGATGGAGCGCGACGCGCTGGGCCGCACCACGCGCGAGCAGCTGAGCCCGCAATTGCAACGCGAGTTCACCTACGACAGCCGCAACCTGCTGACCTCACAGTCGGTGTTGAAAGATGCCGCCCCGTTGTTCGAGACGCGTTACGACTACGACCGCAGTGGCAACCTGACCAAACGTAGCGACAGCGCACAGGGCGTCGATGAGTACCGCTACGACGCGATCGGGCGCCTGCTGCAGCATATCGACCCGAAGGGAAGGGTCGAGCGCTACTTCAACGATCCGGCCGGCGACCGGCTGCGCACCGAAGTGAAGCAGGTGCAGGCGCGCAAGGTGGTAGGCGGCGACGACGACGACCTGACCACCTGGACGCGCGAAGGCACCTATCAGGGCGTGCACTACGTGTTTGACCGGGCGGGTGATCTGGTGCGCAAGGGCGCACCGCAAGGGGATGCGCCGGATGACCTGACGCTGATCTGGGATGCCAACCATCGGTTGGCGGAGAGCCGCCGCAACGGGCAGTCAACGTACTACGGCTATGACCCGCTGGGGCGGCGGGTGTTCAAGCGCAACCCGACGCAGACGACGTGGTTCTTCTGGGATGGTGATGCGTTGCTGGGCGAAGTGCAGCAGGCCAATGACGCCGAAGAGGTGGCGCCGGTGTGGGTGGGGAATGTGGGCAGCCTGGTCGAGGTACGGCGTCGGCAGCGGCAGCTGGAGAGGCTGCATGAGCGGGTGCGGGAGTATGTGTACTACCCGGGTACGTTTGTGCCGTTGGCGTTGGTTGTAGAGCGCTCCAGCAGGGGCGTAAGCGCAACTAGCAGTGCTCCAACTCCCGCAGCGAGCGGCGCAGATGCTCTGCTACATCGTAATCGTGCTTCAATACCAGTGAGTTCCACAGTTGGGGCCAGTAAACGCGGTATCGGTTTGTTGGGCGGTGGAGCATCATTGGGCTCAAGTGGGTTAATCATTGCCGCCGAGGTGGTCGAGCGCGGTGAAAAGCCACCCGAGCCGCTTCACAGTGAAGCGGCATTTGCCGATCCCGTTTCAAGCCTAGTGGGCGAGCTGGGATCTTCGGGTGCCAAGGTCAAGGAAAACCAACCGGGCAAGGAGGTATGGGTCTATCAAGTTGATCCTAATGGACGGCCCATCCGGCTGCTTTGTCGCGACGGGAGGTGCGGCTGGTCAGGCTCGTATGATGGTTGGGGCAAGTTGCATGAGGAACGCTTCGATGACGGGGTTCACAACTTCATCAGATTCCAAGGGCAGTACGCGGACCTTGAAACCGGCCTCCACTACAATAGATATCGCTATTACGATCCGCACGCGGGTTCGTATGTTTCAGAGGATCCAATTTCTATTGCTGGTGGAGTAAACATATATGGATATGCAAGGAATCCGTTTCGCTGGTTTGATGCGCTGGGGCTCTATGTAACAAAAACACTTGCTGAGTGGTTGAAGGATTACCCAGATCTATTGCAGGAGGCTAGGGATAAATTCAAGAGCGCGCCTGAGTGGCAGGGCATCGACCCGGATAGTACGCCCGTGTTCTATCGGCCGAAATCGGAAGTGGACGTTATTCGCGCTAAACCTGGAGAATCCGGTGGCCATCATCCTCACGGCTTGGCGCTGGGTGGGCCAGAGGGGCAGGTACTAACGATTACGAATGAAACGAGAAAGATTAAGAATCCGAATCATAGTGCTGCAACTGGATTGCAGAGAAGAATAATAAATGTGATAAAGGCGCAGTGTAGGAGCTGATATGAATATTCTGTATTCGAATTTCCTGGATTTTCTTGTGGGAAAGGGCTGGATTTTGGTTGGTAGGGATGGTGGTGATGGATCGCCACCTGTTATCGATGATTCGATAAATGCAGATGTTCCGGCCTTTTACTTGGAGTTTCTTTCGAATTTCACATCGCTCTCGAACAAGGATGAGTCACGGTGGTTCGTCTCAATCGAGGAGTTTGCGGGTGTCTCGGATGGCGCGTTCTCCTGGGATGAGTTTGAGAAGATGAGCATTGACGCTGCAATGACGGATGCTGATGGCGAGGATGTTCGAAAGTTCTGGGCAGAGTATTTGCCGATTTTTATGGCGGTCGACGGAGACTATCAATTCGTTGGGCTGGGCCGGAGCTCTGGGGCGGTTGTGCACGGCGTTGAGCCCGAGTTTGAAAGTGTTACTAGGCTTGCCGAGACATTCGACGAATTTCTCACTGCGGCGATGAATGGCCAGTACGACGAACTATTCTTTGGGCGCTAGTTGCCGGGTGCGCACCGGCAGCATCCGCTGGCGCGCAGACGCGGCTGCAGCACGTGGGCATCGGCCAGATCGGAAAGCGCGTGCAGAAAGTTTTTCTGATGCATGGCAGACACGAAGCAGCATTCCCGACTCCGGGTGCTGAGCTGGTGTTCTTCAACGCCCCTTTCAACACTGAGAGGCTCGCCCGGATCGAGCAGGTTCACCTCTGGTCACCTCCCGGCGACAAGCTCGAAGCGCTTCCGGAGATCCTCAAGGAAATGCAGGGTCTCAAGACGCTCAGCATCGGGCCGGGATCAATCGCACCGTCGATCATGGATGGACTCGAGGAAGGACTTCTGCCTGAGAGCATCGAGGCATTGAGCATCCATCTTGGCACGGGGACGTTGGCCTGGCCGGGCGTTGTGCTACCCAATCTGAGGACGCTGTATGTCGACGTGCCGGTGCGCTTCGACACATCAAGCTTCCCCGCGTTGAAAGTACTTTCGCTCTATCCAGACAGGGCATTGAAGAATCTCAGGCAGGCCCTGGCCCTGCCTCTGGAAGAACTGAACATTCTGAATGTCCCCGTGGATGGTGAGATCTTCAACATCCTGTCTGCATCGGCTGGTGGCCTCGAACGCCTGGGACTGTTGGGTGGCACGAAGCTGAAAAGCCTCGATGGCATCGAGACACTTGCCGCGTTGACGTCGGTATGGCTGAAGAATCTGAGTTCGCTGACAGACATCCGTGCACTGGTGGGGCTCGAGCAGCTCAGGAAACTGGATATCCAGTACTGCAAAAAGATTGCCAACATCGAGGTCATCAATGATCTTTCCGCGCTTCGTGAGTTGACGCTCGTGGGTTGCGGAAAGGTGGGTCTGAAGAAAATACAGGCAAAGATCGAATCGCTTCAGAAGCGCACCATCGGGGCGACGACCTAGCCACATTGCATGTGCGGTGCCGGTCTGCTGAGCCAGGTGGATCGGTGCCGCTGCGCACCATCCGGCGGGTTGTGCGAGGCGGTACCGGTGCCCCGGGGACCGCGGAAGCCAGGTGTTCGGGGAAATCGCTCGTCGCGGCGTCGATCCGTGCCCGCTGAAACTGCATGAGGTTCATGCGTGACTGAAACTGCATTCTCCCGCGTTTATGCCTCGGGTTCGTTGGAGGTGAGTGCCCAGGTCCTTCGGGATTTCGGACTGGAACCGTCGACGAGTGAGCTGATGCTTCGGCTGGGGCTTCCTTCACGGCTGCCGGGCGATGTACCTCTTGTTCAGTTCGAAGTGCCCCACGTGGTCGAGATCGATGGCACCGGACTTCTGGCTATCGCGCGAGAGCCATGGGGCGAGGATCTGCTGCTGTGCCTGTCGGCGAGTGGCGAGGTACTTGCCGTGGGCGATGGCGGACGTCAGATCGTGAATGGACGCCTGTCGAGCTTCCTTGGGTTTCTCGAAGCGTATGAGGCATTCCAGGCCCAGGCAAAGGCGGATGATTCCGGTCCGATGGTCTACTCCCAGGCGGAGATGCAGGCCCGGCTGGAGGCATTCGAGCGGGGTGAGATTCCCAAGCGCTCTGCAAAGCCGCGATTCGATCGCAGTAGGGCGATCAGGACGCTGGTGTCGGAGTGGAGGAGGCTTGATGCCGCTGCACTGACGGAAGGGTCACGGTGGTCAATTGTTCTGGAACAGATCCAGGATGGCCTTGTTTGAGATGTCGGTCCTGTAAGGCGACATTCGGGCAGCAGAATCCGGACGACCACTGGGTGGCGTCCGGCAGCAATATCTTCCAGAGCCATCGCGGACGATCACCCGATCAACCCCGATCCGGCCTGCCATGCGTTGAACAGTTCGTCCTCGCTCTGGAGACGTACCATGTCGCCCGTCCTTCGTCGTGTGCTGTGCCTGCTGGCGCTGCTGCTCTGTGCCTTCACCACGGCCGCCCAGACCCACGGCCGTCCGTCCGTCCGCCCGGTTCGTGCGGTCCCGTTGCTGCAGGTCGCGGGCGCCGAGCAGCCCATCGTGCTGCGTCGGGCCTCCATCGAAGGGGAGGTCCAGGCGGGTATCGCCCAGACCCGCGTCACGTTGGAGTTCCATAACCCCAACCGCCGGGTCATGGAGGGCGAGCTGCAGTTCCCGCTGGCTGATGGCCAGCAGATCACCGGCTTCGCCCTGGATATCGATGGCCAGTTGCGCGAGGCGGTGCCCGTGCCGAAGGACCGGGGGCGTCAGGTGTTCGAGGACATCGCGCGTCGCGGCGTCGATCCGGGCCTGCTGGAGCAGACCGCCGGCAATCAGTTCCGCCTGCGTGTCTACCCGTTGCCCGCCGGCGGCAGCCGCCGTGTGCAGCTGGTGCTGCGCGAACCGCTGGCGTTTGCCGCCGACGGCTGGCAATGGACCTTGCCGTTACAGTTCGCCGCCGGCGCGGCTTCGGTCGAGCTGACGCTGCAGGCGCCGGAGGCGGCGACCACGGGCGCAGGGCCGTTCCGCTTCACTGAGGGGCAACTGCATTGGCAGGGCCGAGGCGCCCTGTTGCCGGCGCAGCTGCAGTGGACGCTCCCGGCATCACGTCATGCACGGGTACAGGTCGCACCGTGGCAGGACGGTCACTATCTGCTGGCACAGCTGACGGTGCCGGTCGATAACGCGCCGCGTACGCTGCCGACCGATATCGGCCTGCTGTGGGATGGCTCCGGCTCATCAGACCGGCGTGACCGTTCGCGGGAGTTTGCACTGCTGGACCGTTACTTTGCTGCGTTGGGAAACGGCACGGTCGCGCTGACAGTTCTGCGTGACCGGGCCGAGCCGGTGCGTCGCTTCCGTATCCGCGGCGGTGACTGGTCGGCATTGCGGCAGGCGTTGCAGGCCGTCCGCCCGGATGGCGCCAGCGCGCTGGCGCAGTGGCAGCCGCAGGCAGCCGTGAAGGAGTACCTGCTGGTCAGCGACGGTCTGTTGACCTACGGCCCGCAGGTGTTGCCGACGCTCGCCGCCGACCAGCGCCTGTTCGCGGTCAGCAGTGCGGGCGCACATACCGATGTCGTTCGGCTGCGCGGTTGGAGCGAATCACATGGCGGTCGCTTCGTCGCCCTGGGAACGGATGTCGATGCCGCTGCACGCGAACTGCTGTCTTCGCCGCTGGACGTGCAGGTCGATGCGGGCCGCGGTGTACAGGACGTGGTGATCGATCGTCGCAGTGAAGCGCAGGGCTGGCTGTGGCTGCACTCGCGGCTGGCGGCGGACGGCGTGCCGATGCGGGTCCGCGTCGGCGGCCAATGGCTGGCGCTGCCCGCGACACAGACGAGCGGCAATGGAGAACTGCTGGCCGGCCTGTGGGCGCAGGTGCGGCTGCAGCAGCTGGCCGCCGACCGTCGCGGCAACCGTGAGGCGATGCAGCGCCTGTCGCAGCAGTTCGGCCTGGTCGGTCCGGATACCTCGTTGATCGTGCTGGAGACGCTGGACGATTACCTGCGCTACGCGATCCGGCCTGCCGGCGCGCTGCGGGCCGGGTACGATGCCCGCTTTGCACGCGTGGTCGCTGACCGCAGCGCCGCCGAGCGCCGTCGCCTGGACGACATCGCCGCACAGTGGCAGGAGCGCCGGGAGTGGTGGCGCCGCAGCTGGCCGAAAGACACGCCGCCGCAGTTGCAGGGAAAGGCGTTGGACAGGGTTGCCGTCTCTGCTTCGGCCGCCGCGCCGGTAGCGATGCTGGCGGCCGCACCTCCCGCGCCCGCACCGATGCTTGCGGCCGCGGAACGCGACGTCCAGGTGTCGCGTGCACGCGCCCGTCGCTCGGCACCTGCACAGGAAGCCGCACGCGATGCGAGCACAGGGAGCGGCGCTGCCGCAGCGCCAGAGGCGGCAGCGAACAGCGGTGCGCTCGGCATCCAACTGGCCGCATGGCAGCCAGATTCGGCCATTGCCCGGCGCCTGCGCCAGGGGCCGTCCTCGCAGCTGTACGACCGCTACCTGGCCGAGCGCGCCGCGCATGCCGACAGCAGTGCGTTCTTTCTCGACGTGGCCGATCTGTTGCTGGAGCAGGGGCAGCGGGACCTGGCCCTGCGCGTGCTGTCCAACCTGGCCGAGATGGACCTGGACAACCGCCATCTGCTGCGCGTGCTCGGCTACCGCCTGATGCAGGCCGACGAACCGATGCTGGCGGTGCCGGTGTTCGAGCAGGTGTTGGCGATGGGCGAGGAGGAGCCGCAGAGCTTCCGTGATCTCGGCCTGGCCCTGGCGGCGGCGGGCCGGCCACAGCAGGCGCTGGCGCCGCTGTACCAGGTGGTGACGCGGCCCTGGGACAGCCGGTTCAACGGCATTGCACTGATCGCGCTGGACGAGCTGACCCAACTGGTTGCACGCAGCACGCCAGGGCTTGATACCTCGGCCATCGACCCGCGCCTGCTGCAGCCGATGCCGCTGGACCTGCGGGTAGTGCTGTCGTGGGATGCGGACAACAGCGACATGGACCTGTGGGTGACCGACCCGAACGGCGAGCGCGCGTACTACGGCAATCGTCTGACCTACCAGGGAGGACAGATGTCACAGGACTTCACCGGAGGCTATGGACCCGAGCAGTTCTCACTGCGTGATGCCAAGCCGGGCAGGTACAAGGTGGAGGCCAATTATTTCGGCAGTCGCCAGCAGCTGGTGACCGGTGCCACGACCCTGATGCTGCGCCTGACCACCCATTGGGGCACGCCGAAGCAGAAGGACCAGAGGGTGACGATGCGGTTGAAGGATCGTGCCGAAACAGTGCTGGTGGGCGAGTTCGAGGTCAGATAGCGCCGAGCTCAGTTCGGGCAGGCTTGAGTCGGAGCCGGGCATGACCCGGCTCCACGCGATGGTGTCACGGTGCCGTCGCTGCGCCTGCCACCGAAGGCGATGGCGGATGGACGCGCAGGCCGAACAGGGGACGCAGCCAGCGGACACGACGGATCAGCAGCTCGTGGATCAGCAGGCAGCCGGCGACGGTGCCGGCAACCAGCAGAGCCGGTTCCAGCCAGGGGCCGAGCTGAAGGGGCCGCAGCCAGTAGAGCAGGACGATCAGCACGGTCTGGTGCAGGATGTACCAGCTGAAGACCGCCTCTCGGCAGTAGTCGAGGCCACGCCACGGCCGGTCGACCAGCACGCGGGCCCAGCCGAACATCGCCAGCAGTGCGCACCAGGTGTACAGGGCCCGGCCGACGCGCTCGGTCTGCGCCCATGGCAGCGACAGCACCCATGGATCGAGCTGGCCAAGGTCCGGCATCCGGCCCAGGGCGCGGATGCCGAGTTCGACCAGCAGCCCGATCACGGCCAGCGCCAACGTCAGGCGCCGGCCGCGCACGAGCAGGTCCCAGCCGCGTTGCCAGCGTGCGGCCCAGAAACCGGCCAGGAACAGGGGCAGGGATTCGGCATGCACGTAGAGGTCGTTCAGCAGCGCATGGGTGGGCGGCCACGCAGGCATCACCACCAGCAGGGCCCAGGCCAGCCAGAGCACCGGCAGCACCAGGCCGATGATCGCGATCAGGCGGTCATCGGGCCGCCATGACGGCAGCCGCGCCCACAGGGCCTGCATCGGACCGGCCAGCGCGATGGCCAGCAGGGTGTAGGGCACCAGGTACGCCAGATACCACAGGTGATTCCAGGTGAACCCGTAGGCTGCGCCGTCGAAATGCGCGCCCGGCCACGGCCGGAACTGCCAGTAACGCCACAGGAAGGCGCCGAGTCCTGGCGTCACATCGCCCTTGTCCACCGCTTCGCAGTAAGCCTGCAGCGAGACGACAGCGACGATGCCGAACAACAGCGGCAGCAGCAGGCGTCCGCTGCGTTTCAGTGCGAACCGGTGCCGCCCGTGCCGCGGCAGCGAGAGGCCCAGAGCGATACCCGAGATCACGAACAGCAGTGGCATGCGCCAGCGGTTCAGAGCGATCATCGGCCACTGCAGCCACTCGGCGGTGTAGGCGCTCTTGAGATGGAAGCCCCAGCCATCCACATAGGCCATGGCCGCGTGGTAAAGGATGAGCAGGGCGAAGGCGAGCACGCGGAGCGTGTCGATGTCATGGCGTCGGGTCATGGCCGCAACCGGCAGGAAGGTGACGCCAGACTGCGTCCGCAAAGGTGGCGGCGTAAGCGGCAGGGGGCCACCGGTGCCGCGGTAGTGACCAATGGCGGGCGTGCCGGGATCAACGGGGAGGCTACGCTCGCTCCCTTGATGCACGCTGAGGGACCGCGACGAGATGGATGCAGCAATGGCTCAGGGCAGACTGCCGCGCTGGCGAACGTCAAGTCGTCTGCTGGTGTGGGCCGCGATCCTGTCGGCGACCGCAGTGACGAACGCGCTGGTGGAAGTGATGGATTCCGGGCGCCACGGCACCGCCCTGGCCCTGTGGGAGCCCCTGGTCTGGGAGTTCAGCAGCGCCGGAGCGGTGCTGCTGACCCTGCCGCTGCTGTGGTGGGGGTGCCAGCGCTGGCCGTTGCATGCCGACACCTGGAGGCGCCTGCTGCCGCTGTACCTGCTGGCCAGCGTGGGGTGGTCGCTGCTGCACGTGGTGGGGATGATGGTGATCCGCCACCTCGCGTACGCCGCACTGGGCCATCACTACCAGGACGATGACGGCTGGTTGCAGCGCTTTGCCTACGAGTACCTGAAGGATGTCCGCACGTTCGCGTTGTTCGTGGCGCTGGAGCACCTTGCCGGCTGGTTCGGCCGCCGCCGCCAGGGTGAGGCATCCCTGCTGGCCGCGCCGGATGTCGGTCCTCCGGTCGAGCCGGTCGAGCGCCCGCAGCACTTCCTGGTGCGCAAGCTGGGCAAGGAATTCCTGGTCGCCACCGAGGACGTCGAGTACGCCCAGGCCGCTGGCAACTACGTGAATCTGAGGGTCCGCGGCCATGACTATCCGCTGCGGATCACCATGGCGGTGCTGGAGCTGCGGCTGGATCCGCTGGTGTTCCTGCGGCCGCATCGCAGCTGGCTGATCAACCGCGGCCAGCTGCGCTCCATCGAGCCGTTGGATGGCGGCGAGGCCCTGCTGCACATGGCCGATGGGGCCAAGATTCCCTGCAGCAGGCGCCAGCTGCCGCTGCTGCGGCAGGCGCTGGCGGGAGGATAGGGGCGGGCGGACCTGCGGAGCGCCCGCCCCCTTCGTGCTTACTTCCTGTCCTTCTTGATCATCGCGTCGATGCGCGCGGCGCGGGCTTCCGAGCCGGGGTGCGACGACATCAGGCCGCCTTCGCTGGACAGCTTGCGGAACATGCTGGCCAGGGCTGCCGGATCATAGTTGTGGCGCTTCATGAACTGGTAGCCGTACTCGTCCGCCGCGCTCTCTTCCTTCTGCGAGAACTGGGCGTTGACGAACCCCTCGGCCAGGTCGCCGAGCTGGCCCTGGCTGAGCTGGGTCAGGTTACCGTTGCCCGACGCTGCCAGGCCTTCGCGGCCGGCCGATGCGAGCAGTGCGGTGCGCATCTTGGTCTTGCTGTGGCCCAGCTTCACGTGGCCGATTTCGTGGCCGATCACGCCACGCACCTCGTCATCACTGGCCATGTCCATCAGGCCGGTGTAGACGCGGACGCAGCCGTTGGCCATCGCCCAGGCGTTGACATCGGCGGTCCGGTAGACCTTGAAGTTCAGATTCAGGCCGTCCTCGTTGGCGAGCCCCTGGGTGATCTTGGCCAGGCGCTGGGCATAGGGATCGTTGGCGGGTGCCAGCTGGTTCTCCTTGTCCATGTAGGCGCAGGCCTGGTCGGCGGCCGCCGAGACCTCTGCGTCGGACAGGGTCAGCGCCTTGCCGGCCTTCAGGCCGGTGCTGGTCAGGCCCTTCAGGTCGATGGCCGAGGCATTGGCGGCCAGCAGGCAGGCGGCCAGGCACAGGGTGGAACGCATGATCTTCATTGAAATGGTGCTCCTTGGATTGGGATGGGCCGCGCGTCCCCCTGTTGCCGCGGCGGCCGGGAAGTCTACCGGCTTCAGCCCGGCCCGTGTCCAGCCGCCGGCCGGGCCGCTGGGGGTGCCTCGCCGCCTGCCGGGCGCCTGCGTTATCATTGGCAGTCATTTTTTGAACGCACGACCGCCGACATGATCGAACTGAATCCTGTCCGCCAGCGCATCACCGATCTGACCGATCGCGTGCTGTCGCTTCGGGGGTATCTTTGACTACGACGCCAAGAAAGAGCGTCTTGAAGAAGTAACGCGGGAGCTTGAAAACCCCGACGTCTGGAACAACGCCGAGTACGCCCAGAACCTGGGGCGCGAGCGATCCAGCCTGGAAAAGACCGTGGGCGGCATCGCCTCGGTGCTCGATGGCCTGAAGGATGCGACCGAGCTGCTGGAGCTGGCCGAGTCCGAGCAGGACGAGGACACCGCGCTGGCCGTGGTTGCCGATCTGGACAAGCACCAGTCGCACGTCGAGAAGCTGGAGTTCCAGCGCATGTTCTCCGGCGAGATGGACAATGCCGCTGCGTTCGTCGACATCCAGGCCGGTGCCGGTGGTACCGAAGCCCAGGACTGGGCCGAGATCCTGCTGCGCATGTACCTGCGCTGGTGCGAATCGCGTGGCTGGAAGACCGAGCTGATGGAAGTTTCCGGCGGTGATGTGGCGGGCATCAAGTCGGCCACCCTGCGCGTGGAAGGTGACTATGCCTATGGCTGGCTGAAGACCGAGACCGGCGTGCACCGCCTGGTGCGCAAGTCGCCGTTCGACTCGGACAACCGTCGCCACACCAGCTTCACCTCGGTGTTCGTTTCGCCGGAGATCGACGACAACATCGACATCACCATCAACCCGGCCGATCTGCGCACCGACGTCTACCGTTCGTCCGGCGCCGGTGGTCAGCACGTCAACAAGACCGAGTCGGCGGTGCGTATCACCCACATTCCGACCAACATCGTGGTGGCGTGCCAGACCGGCCGCAGCCAGCACCAGAACCGCGACAACGCGATGAAGATGCTGGCCGCAAAGCTCTACGAGCTCGAGATCCAGAAGCGCAACGCGGAGAAGGATGCCGTGGAAGCGACCAAGTCCGACATCGGCTGGGGCAGCCAGATCCGCAATTACGTGCTTGATCAGAGCCGCATCAAGGACCTGCGCACGGGCATCGAGCGTTCCGATACGCAGAAGGTGCTCGATGGTGACCTCGATGAGTTCGTCGAGGCCAGCCTGAAGGCCGGCCTGGCGGTGGGGTCCAAGCGCGTCGATGCCTGATGCGCAC
The DNA here is from genome assembly GCF_056760395.1 of Stenotrophomonas sp. STEN009. Classification (NCBI taxonomy): domain Bacteria; kingdom Pseudomonadati; phylum Pseudomonadota; class Gammaproteobacteria; order Lysobacterales; family Lysobacteraceae; genus Stenotrophomonas; species Stenotrophomonas sp. STEN009. The sequence continues at coordinate 47,947 of NZ_JBRRES010000029.1, forward strand.
GCCTGCGCCGATATCATCGCCTTCCGCAACGGAGGGCGATGATGCGCAGCGAGAGTGAACGCAGGGAGCTCGGCGGTTTCCTCAAGGCCTGCCGCGCCCGTGTCGACCCGGCCACGCTGGGCCTGCCGGCCGGGCGCAGGCGTACCCCCGGCCTGAAGCGCGAGGAAGTGGCGCTGGCGGTGGGGGTCAGTGTCAGCTGGTACACCTGGATCGAGCAGGGACGTGAAGTGCGTGCGTCGCCGGAAGTGCTCGAGCGCCTGGCCCGGGTGTTGCGGATGAGCGATGACGAGCGCGCATATGCGTTCGCGCTGTCCGGCTATGGCGTTCCGCTGGAATCGCCAGATGAAAGCGTGACTGATGGCCTGCGCCAGCTGGTGGACGCGATGCAGCCGATCCCGGCCTACGTACGCAACACCCGTTTCGACATCCTGGCCTGGAATCCGGCCATTGCCGAACTGTTCGTCGACTACAGCCAGCTGGCGCCGCATGAGCGCAACACGCTGCGGCTGATGTTCCTGTATCCGCCTTATCGCACGTTGATCCTCAACTGGGAGGAGATGGCCCGGGGCCTGCTGGCCGGCTTCCGCGCGGCGATGGCGCAGGCGCAGGACAAGGCGCCTTTCCTGACGCTGGCCGAGGACATCGCTGCCCACAGCGATACGTTCCGGCAGTGGTGGCCGGAGCATGATGTGCGCCGCTTCGACGAGGGGGCGAAGAAGCTGAACCACCCCACGCGCGGGTTACTGGACCTGCAGTACGTGGCGCTGGTGCCGGAGAGCCGGCACGACCTGTCGTTGGTCACCTACCTGCCGCGAAAGTAGGTGGGTCGGCAGGGCTGCGCCCTGCACCCGCAGAGGCTTCAAGCCACGGCAACGGCAACGGCGTGCATTCCGTGGGATGGCGGGGCGGCGTCGAAGTGCGGGGACGCCGTGAACCCGTCCATGGGGGCTTGGCAGCCGCATCCATGCGGCTGACACCCCGCACTCCGACGCCGCCCCGCCTCTGACAATTTCCCGCGGCTGTGGGTGGGTGTCGACCTTGGTCGACACATCTGTCAGATATCGAAATTCATTTGGAGCCAGATCCGTTCCGACAGATCGCGGGAAACTGTCGAAGGCGGGGGGGGGGGGGGGGGGGGGGGGGGGGGGGGGGGGGGTGGGGGGGGGCGGCGCCCCCCCCCCCCGACAACCCCATTCAGGCAGGTAAGGGCAGGGCACAGGATAAGCAGACGCCTTGTTGCGCGGCAGCTTCGGGTCCACATTCCTGACAGGAGACGGGCAATCGGCCCGTTGCCGAGACAACAGGAGCCCTGCATGTCCGCTGCCCCCGCCATTGCGATTTCCCTCGATCCGGCCACCGGCCAGGAAATCGCCCGCCATCCCTTTGTTACCGACGCGGAGCTGGAGGTGATCCTCGATCGAGGCCAGGCCGGCTTTGCCGCGTGGAGTGCGCAGTCGCTGGAGCAGCGCGCCGATGTCCTGCGTGCGATGGCCGCAGTCCTGCGCCGCGACCGCGAATCGCTTGCGGCGCTGGCCACCGCCGAGATGGGCAAGGTCCATGCCGAATCGTTGGCCGAAATCGAGAAGTGCGCGGTGCTCTGCGAGTGGTATGCGGATAACGGCGCACAGTACCTGCGCGACGAGCCGACGCTGGTTCCCGATGACAAGGCCTACGTGTCCTACCTGCCACTGGGCGTGGTGCTGGGCATCATGCCGTGGAATTTCCCGTACTGGCAGGTGATGCGCGCAGCGGTGCCGATCCTGATGGGAGGCAATGGTTTCCTGCTCAAGCCGGCCGAGAACATCGTCGGTACCGCCCATCTGCTCGACGCCGCCTGGCGCGACGCGGGCCTGCCGGATGGCACCTTCATCGCCGCCAACATCAGCCGTGAGGGCACCAGCCGTGCCATCGCCGATGACCGCATCGCAGCCGTCACCCTGACCGGCAGCGTCGGCGCAGGCCGCAGCATTGCCGCGCAGGCCGGGCAGGCATTGAAGAAGGTCGTGCTGGAACTGGGGGGCTCGGACCCCTTCATCGTGCTGGACGATGCCGACCTCGACGCGGCGGTGGATGCGGCACTCGCCTCGCGCTTCCAGAACACCGGACAGGTCTGCATCGCCGGCAAGCGCATCATCGTCGAGGACGGCGTGTACGACCGTTTCGTGGCGCAGTTCTGCGCGAAGGTGCAGGCGCTGACCGTCGGTGATGGCCGTGAACCCGGCAACCGCATCGGTCCCATGGCCCGGCAGGACCTGCTCGAGCAGCTCGATGCGCAGGTGCGTGCATCGGTAGAGGCCGGTGCGCAGCTGCTGGTCGGCGGTCATCAGCTGGATCGTCCGGGCAGCTTCTATGCCCCCACGGTGTTGGCCGGTGTCGAGCCGGGCATGCAGGCGTTCGATACCGAGACCTTCGGCCCGGTGGCTTCGATCAGCCGCGCACGCGATGCCGATCATGCGGTGGAGCTGGCCAACCAGAGCGAATTCGGCCTCAGCGGCAACCTGTGGAGCGGCGATCGCGAGCGCGCGATGCGGTTGGCACGCAGGCTGCAGACCGGGGGCGTGTTCGTCAACGGCTTCTCCGCGTCCGACCCGCGCGTGCCGATCGGTGGCGTGAAGAAGAGTGGCTTCGGCCGCGAGCTGTCGCATTTCGGCATCCGCGAGTTCGTGAACGCGCAGACCGTGTGGTTCGACCGTCGTTGACGCACGGCTTGCATCCTTCCTGTAACGATCCACCACCAGTCCAGTGAAGAGGGACGGCATTCCCATGTCCAAGGGTTCAGATCTGCTTGTCGCGGCGCTCGAGAACGAGGGCGTCGAACGTATTTTCGGTATTCCCGGCGAAGAGAACCTCGATGTCGTCGAGTCGCTGCGCCATTCCAGCATCGAGCTGGTCATCACCCGCCATGAGCAGGCGGCGGTGTTCATGGCGGCCACCTACGGACGCCTGACCGGCAAGCCGGGCGTGTGCCTGGCCACGCTCGGCCCGGGTGCCCTCAACTTCACCACCGGTGCGGCCTACGCGCTGCTGGGCGCATGGCCGGTGATCATGATCACCGGGCAGAAGGGCATCGTCGCCAGCAAGCAGGCGCGCTTCCAGATCGTCGACATCGTCAGCACGATGAAGCCGCTGACCAAGCAGGCGCGGCAGATCGTATCGGCGCGTACCATCCCGACCATCGTCCGCGAGGCATTCCGTGTCGCGCAGGAAGAACGTCCGGGCCCGGTTCTGCTGGAACTGCCGGAGGACATCGCGGCCACTGAAGTCGAGGATGTGGCATTGATCCCGACGCATGCGGTGGATCGACCGATCGCCAGTCCCGAGGCGCTCGATCGCGCCGCGCAGATCATCCGCAATGCCAAGCGTCCGCTGCTGATGATCGCCTCCGCGGCGTCACGGCCGCAGTCCAGCGACGCGCTGTCAGCCTTCGTACTGCGTGCCGGCATTCCCTTCTTCACCACGCAGATGGGCAAGGGTGCGGTGGCGGGCGGATCAGGCCTGTACATGGGGACCGCCGCGCTGACCGAACGCGACTATGTGCACATGGCCATCGACCAGGCCGACGTGATCGTCACCATCGGCCATGAAGTGACCGAGAAGCCGCCTTTCGTGATGCGGCCCGGCGGACCGACCGTCATCCACATCGGCTATTCGCAGGCGGCGGTCGAGCAGGTCTACTTCCCGCAGGTGGAGGTGATCGGCGATATCGGCCGTTCGCTGACCCAGCTGGCCGACCGCATCGAAGGCCAGGTGGCCCATGCCGATGCGCTGCTGCCGCTGCGGGCCACCATCCTCGACCATCTCGCCGACCGTGCCGAAGAGGCCCGGTTCACCCCGCAGCGGCTGGTCCACGACGTGCGCCGGGTGATGCCGCCCGACGGCATCGTGGCGCTGGACAATGGCATGTACAAGATATGGTTCGCGCGCAATTACCGCACCCAGGTAGCCAATACGCTGCTTCTGGACAATGCGCTTGCCACGATGGGTGCGGGCCTGCCTTCGGCGATCATCGCCTCGATCCTGTACCCGCAGCGCCGGGTGCTGGCGGTGTGTGGCGACGGCGGCTTCATGATGAACAGCCAGGAGCTGGAAACCGCGCGGCGGCTGGGGCTGAACCTGGTGGTGCTGATCCTCAACGATGGTGCCTACGGCATGATCCGCTGGAAGCAGGCGGTGGATGGCTTCACCGACTATGGGATGACCTTCGGCAATCCTGACTTCGTCAGGTACGCCGAGGCCTATGGTTGCAAGGGCCACGAAGTGACGGCCATCGAGCAGTTCATCCCCACGCTGGAGGCGGCGTTCAACGAAGGCGGGGTGCACCTGGTGTCGGTGCCGATCGACTATTCGGAGAACGAGCGGGTGCTGGTGGATGAATTGCGGCAGGCGTTCCCCGGGAATGCCTGAGGTAGCGCCGGGCCACGCCCGGGGATTCCTGCCGACTGACCGCCGGGCATGGCCCGGCGCTACCGGGCCGTGGGCGCCGGCCAGGGCCGGGGCAGGGTGGTTTTGCTATGCTGTGCAGCCGGCCGTGCCGGGCGCAAGACTCCCCCAACTACACGATTCCCGCAGATCCATGAGCGAAGCTACCGAAACCCCTTCCGTCGACGAAAACAAGTTGATCGCCGAGCGCCGCGAGAAACTCAAAGCGCTGCGCGGGCAGGGGATCGCGTACCCGAACGACTTCCGTCGCGAGGACTTCGCCGGCCAGCTGCAGGACGAGTACAGCGACGCCGAAACCTGGACCGCCGAGGCCCTGGAAGCCAATGGCCGCCAGGTGCGCATGGCCGGACGCCTGATGGCCAAGCGCATCATGGGCAAGGCCAGCTTCGCTCAGATCCAGGACGAGTCCGGCCGCATCCAGCTGTTCCTGCAGGGCGCGGCCCTGGGCGATGACTACGCTGCCTTCAAGGGCTGGGACGTGGGTGACATCATCGCCGTCGAGGGCGGCCTGACCCGTACCCGTACCGGCGAACTGTCGGTCAAGGCCGCAACGATCCGACTGCTGACCAAGTCGCTGCGTCCGCTTCCGGACAAGTGGCATGGCCTGGCCGACGTCGAGCAGCGCTACCGCCAGCGTTACGTCGATCTGATCGTGACCCCGGAGTCGCGCGCGGTGTTCATCAAGCGCTCGAAGATCATCCGTGCCATGCGCGCGTGGCTGGACAACCGCGACTTCCTCGAAGTCGAGACGCCGATGATGCATTACATCCCCGGCGGTGCGGCGGCCAAGCCGTTCACCACCCATCACAACGCGCTGGACCTGGACCTGTACCTGCGCGTGGCGCCGGAGCTGTACCTGAAGCGCCTGACCGTCGGTGGCCTGGAGCGGGTGTACGAGATCAACCGCAATTTCCGCAATGAAGGCGTCAGCACCCGGCACAACCCGGAGTTCACCATGATGGAGCTGTACGAGGCCTACGCCACGTACAACGAGATCATGGACCTGACCGAAGGCGTGATCCGGGACGTGGCCAGGACGGTGAACGGCACTACCGAGGTGGAGTGGGACGGCGCGAAGATCGATCTCGGCCCGGCGTTCCGCCGCTGGCGGATGGACGAGGCCGTGCGGCACCACAATCCGGAGATCTCCGCTGCCGACTGCACCGACCGCGAAGCGCTGCTGCGGCACTGCGAGCGCCTGAAGATCAAGGTCAAGCCGTCCTACGGCTGGGGCAAGCTGCTGCTGGAGATCTTCGAAGCCACCGTCGAGCACACCCTGATCCAGCCCACCTTCATCACCGATCATCCGGTGGAGGTCTCGCCGCTGGCGCGTGCCAACGACAACGACCCCGGCTACACCGATCGCTTCGAGCTGTTCGTGAACGGCAAGGAGCTGGCCAACGGCTTCTCCGAGCTGAACGATCCGGAGGATCAGGCCCAGCGCTTCCAGGCCCAGGTGGCCGCCAAGGAGGGGGGCGATGACGAGGCCATGCACTACGACGCCGACTACATCCGCGCGCTGGAGTACGGCATGGCGCCGACCGGCGGCCTCGGCATCGGCGTCGACCGCCTGGTGATGCTGCTGACCGGCAGCAGCTCCATCCGCGACGTGCTGCTGTTCCCGTACATGCGTCCGGAGCACTGAGCCGGGGTTTTGTGACTCCCGTTTGTGCGCGCCGTCCCGAAACGGGACGGCGCAATTGACGTCTCTGGCACTCGGCGTATCGTAATTGCACTGCCTTGACGCCGGCTATGGCTTGATCGGTGACGGGGAAGAGCGCAATGTGGAGAGCCCGCTTCACAATGTGACCACGATCATGAACCGGGACGCATGACACGGGAGTCAGTCCGATGCAGGGTGCCAGCGTGCGCAGCGGCAGCGTTTCCACGCCTGCTGATGACCAAGCGTGGTCGAGAAACCAGGCGGAGTACACGTTGAACATCGTCATCGTCGATGACCAGACCTCCGCGCGGACGATGCTGCGGCACGTCATCGAGGACATCGCGCCGGAACTGAGCGTGCATGACTTCGGCGATCCCCTGACCGCGCTGGCCTGGTGCGAATCGCATCCGGTCGACCTGCTGCTGCTCGACTACCGCATGCCGGAAATGGATGGGCTGGAATTCGCCCGCCGCTTCCGGCGCCTGCCCAAGCATCGCGACATCCCGGTGATCCTGATCACCGTGGTGGGCGACGAGCCGATCCGGCAGGCCGCGCTGGAGGCAGGCGTGATCGACTTCCTGGTCAAGCCGATCCGCCCGCGCGAACTGCGGGCGCGCTGCTACAACCTGCTGCAGCTGCGCCAGCAGACCGAGAACGTGAAACAGCGCGCGCTGTCACTGGAACAGCGCCTGCTCGCCAGCATGCACGAGGTCGAGGAGCGGGAGCGCGAGACCTTGTCGCGATTGGCTCGTGCGATCGAGTTTCGTGACGCCGGCACCAGTGCCTACCTGGAGCGGATGGCCCGCGTCGCCGGGCTTATCGCCGAGCAGCTGGGCCTGCCGGAAGACGAGGTGCGGCTGATCGAGATGGCGGCGCCCCTGCACGACATGGGCAAGATCGCCATACCGGATGCGGTGCTGCTCAAGCAGGGCAAGCTCAATGAAGAGGAGCTGGCGATCATGCGCCGTCACCCGCGCATCGGCCATGAACTGCTCAGCGGCAGCCAGAACCGCTTCATCCAGGTCGGTGCGCTGATCGCGCTGCGCCACCATGAACGCTACGACGGCAGTGGTTACCCCGATGGACTGGTAGGCGAAGCGATTCCACTGGAAGCGCGCATCGTTGCCGTCGCCGATGTCTTCGACGCCCTGATTTCCCCGCGTCCATACAAGGAAGCCTGGACGATGGAAGCAACGCTGGCCTATCTGTATGCCCAGCGTGGCCGCCTGTTCGACCCCCGCTGCGTGGATGCGCTGCTGCGGGGCCGCCAGCAACTGCTGGACATCTGCGCGCAGCACTCGACGGCCTCCACGCGACCGGGTGGATGAGATGCAGGACCTGTTCGCACGGCTGAAGCGCCGGCTGTCGCAGCGGCCCGACTCCGAGCACGGGCAGGTGATAGTGCGGATCGCGCTGATCTCGCTGATCCTGGTTTACGTACTGCTGTCCGGGGCCCGGATGCATCGCCTGGAGCAGTACCAGGGCGTGCTCGTGACCGTGCTGACCGGGCTGTCGATATCCCTGCTGCTGTTCGCCTGGTTGCTGTGGAAGCCGGGGCGCTCCGATGCGCGCAGGGTGGTCGGCATGGTCGCCGACTATGGGTTGATGACGGTCGGCATGGTGCAGATGGGCGAGCCTCTGGCCTGGGTCTATGCGGTGGTGATGTGGGTCACGGTGGGCAATGGCCTGCGCTTCGGCAACCGCTATCTGGGCGTGGCGATCGCCATGGCCCTGGTCAGCTTCGGTACCACCGTGTTGTTGACACCGTATTGGCGTGACAACCCCAGCCTGGCCGTGCCCCTGTGGCTGGGCCTGGTGGCGGTTCCGCTGTGCTGCTCCTCCCTGTTGCGACGACGGATGCGACATCCCCCCATGGACACTCCTGCCGTTGAATCCTCCCCGGCCCGGTCGCTGCTGGCCCGGGTGAAGCAACGGCTGTCCGGACGCGAGGACAGCGAGCACGCGCAGAACCTGATCCGCATCGTGATCACCGCGCTGTTCATCAGCTATCTCGGCTGGCGCTACCTGAGCGCGGGTGGCGAGACGCTGACCACGACGTGGCTGATCCTCGCCTTCGAGCTGGCCATCTCGGCGGGCCTGCTGGTGGCGATCCTGGTCGATCCCGGGGTGTCACACGTCCGCCGCGTGATCGGCATGCTGACCGACTACACCTGCATGGCCTGGATCATGACCATCCAGGGTGAGCCGGCAGCTCCGCTGTACGCGGTGATGCTGTGGGTCACGATCGGCAACGGCATGCGCTACGGCAGCACCTACCTGCGGGTGGCAACCGCAATGGGGTGCCTGGCTTTCCTGTGTACCGTGATGCTGTCGCCCTACTGGCGCAGCCACGACTACCTCGGCTGGGGCCTGCTTCTGGGCCTGGGCGCGATTCCGCTGTACTTCGATTCGCTGCTGCATGCCTTGACCCGTGCGGTGGCCGAAGCGCGCCAGGCCAACGAAGCCAAGAGCCGTTTCCTGGCGAACATGAGCCACGAATTCCGTACGCCGCTCAACGGCCTGGCCGGCATGACCGAAGTGCTGGCCACCACGCGGCTGGATGAGGAGCAGCGCGAGTGCCTCAGCACCATCCAGGCGTCCACCCGCAGCCTGCTGGCGCTGGTGGAGGAGGTGCTGGACATCTCGGCGATCGAGGCCGGCAAGGTCCGGGTGGAATGGCATGAGTTCGCGCTGGCCGACGTGCTGCAGGCGATCAACCTGATCCTCACCCCGCAGACGCGTTCCAAGTCATTGGAGTATCGCGTCGACGTGGACGACAACGTTCCGCCACGGTTGTTCGGCGACGCCGGCCATCTGCAGCAGATTCTGCTGAATCTGATGGGCAACGCGGTGAAGTTCACCGACAGTGGCTTCGTCCATCTGCGTGTCAGCAGCCATGACGAGCGTGGCAGCGAGCGTGCCCGGCTGCGTTTCGAGATCCTCGACAGCGGCATCGGCGTACCCGTGGCCCTGCGCAGCCGCCTGTTCAACGCCTTCGAGCAGGCCGACGTCGGCCTGGCCCGCCGCCATGAAGGCACCGGACTGGGTACGGCGATCGCCAAGGGGCTGGTCGAATCGATGGGCGGGCAGGTCGGTTACCTGCCGAACACGCCGCGCGGCAGCGTGTTCTGGGTGGAAATCGCGCTGGACGTGGCGCCGACGCCGGACGTGCAGGGCGAGCTGCCGGAGGGCGGAAACGTCATTGCGTTCTCCAATCCATTCCTGCGCCATCGGGCCCGTGTACGCAGCCTGCGGGTGCTGGTTGCCGATGACCATGCCGCCAACCGCATGGTGCTGCAGCGGTTGCTCGAGAAGGCCGGCCACAAGGTCACATGCGTCAATGGTGGGGTCGAGGTGCTCGACGCTCTCGAGCAGGCCAATTACGACGCAGCCATCGTTGATCTGCACATGCCCGGCATGAGCGGCCTGGACCTGCTCAAGCAGCTGCGGGTGATGCAGGCCAGTGGCCTGCCGTATGTGCCGGTGATGGTGCTCAGCGCCGATGTCACCCCGGAATCCATCCTGCGCTGTGAGCAGGCAGGTGCACGTGCATTCCTGGCCAAGCCGGTCGTCGCGACGCGTCTGCTGGAGGTGTTGGCCGATGTGGCCGCCAACACGCGTACCGAGCCGGGCATCCAGTCGGTACCGGCCATGGAGGTCGGTGACGGCGTACTCGACACCGCCGTGCTGGACGAGCTGGCGTCACTGGGCATGGGCGATGGCTTCGAACGCAAGTTCATCGACCAGTGCCTGGTCGATGTGGACGCGAGCATGGCGCAGATGCAGGCCTGTGGCGAGCGGCTGGACTGGGAGGACTTCCGCGAACACGCCCACGCCCTGCGTGGCGTGGCGAGCAACCTGGGCCTGGTCCAGGTTGCTGCCGCCAGTGGCGAGATGATGCGCATGGCCGACTGGCAATTGAAGGCCGAGTGGACAATGCGCCTGTCCAGCCTGGCAGGTGCACTGCGCATCGGCAGGAAAGCGCTGGCGTCCCGCGTCGCAGGCATCCAGCAACGCGACGACGGGGAACGCACGCCCTCCTGACCGCGAGGTCTGTCAGCCCGCCTCGCCATTGCGGCGGGCCTGGGCGCGGACCAGCCGGTCCATGGTCCGCAGCGACTTCTCGCCCAGCTGCATGGCGGTGTCGACCCAGATCTCGGTGATGCGCATCATTTCGTGCAGCGGCACCATGGTGGCGATCTCGTTCACTTCGCGCATCGCCGCCCAGGCGTGCGGAATGCGCCGGCTGTCCCGGATCACCTGTTCGACCGCCGCAACGCCTTCGCCCACCGGCACGACGACATCCACCAGGCCCATGTCCTTCAACTGCCGGGCGGTGAAGAGGTTGCCCTCCAGCATGATCTTCTCGGCCAGCCGCGGGCTGACCCGCTGGCACAGGAAGGAGTAGGCGCCCATGCCCGGGAACAGGTCGAACAGCACCTCCGGCAGTCCCATCAGCACGCCTTCTTCGGCGACGATGGTATGGCAGCTAAGCGCGGCCTCGAAGCCGCCGCCCAGTGCATTGCCCTGGACCAGCGCGATGCTGTGGGCGCGTGCGCCCAGCCCGGCGTGGAACGCATGCACGCCGCGCACGCAGCGCTGCGCATAGTCGAGCAGGCGGGCACGGTCGCCCTCGCGGATCAGCCGGCAGAACAGTTCCAGGTCGCCGCCCAGGTTGAATACGTCACTATCGGAGGCCAGGACCACGTGAGGCGAGAGAACGTGGGCGGCACTGAGACGGTCTCCCAGTTCACGCTGATAGTCGACGATGTCGTCTACCAGGCGTGAGGCAAAGCACGGGCGGCCCGGCTGGTTGACCAGGTTGGCATGCATGTGGATCCAGTAGACATCCCGTTCGGTTTCCTCGGTGATGCGCAGGGTCGGGTGCTGCGACGGACGGGTGATGATGGGGCGTACTGCAGACATGGGTGTTCTCCGAGTGACCGTCCGGCCAACCGCAGAGCGGACGGAGAGATGGAATGTGAGGGAGTGGGCGGAACGTGCGGTGGCGAGTGATTCTATGCACCGCTCGTGAACCGCCTGCAAGCGGCCGCCGCCCGCGCTGGCCGCCAACGAAAAGGGCCCCCCCGTCGCCGGCGGGGCCCTGATCTGCGTCGAACCGTGGAAACCCTTACTGCGCGGGCGTATCGCGCAGCTCGCGACGGAGGATCTTGCCGACATTGGTCTTCGGCAGTTCCTTGCGGAACTCCACGATGCGCGGGTGCTTGTAACCGGTCAGATTTGCCCGGGCATGCTCCTTGACCATTTCGGCGGTCAGGTTCGGATCCTTCTTCACGATCACCACCTTGACCACTTCGCCGGACTTCTCGTCCGGCACGCCGACCGCGGCCACTTCCAGCACGCCGGGCATCATCGCGATGACGTCTTCGACCTCGTTCGGATACACATTGAAGCCGGACACCAGGATCATGTCCTTCTTGCGGTCGACGATGTAGAAGAAACCCCGTTCATCCATCTTCGCCATGTCGCCGGTATGCAGCCAGCCGTCGCTGTCGATTGCCTGGGCGGTCTCTTCGGGGCGCTGCCAGTAGCCCTTCATCACCTGCGGGCCCTTGATGCACAGCTCGCCCACCTCACCCAGCGGCAGGATGTTGCCGTTGTCGTCCTTGATGCACGCATCGGTGGACGGGATCGGCAGGCCGATGGAGCCGTTGTACTCCGGCAGGGTAAGCGGGTTGATGCAGGCGGCCGGCGAGGTTTCGGTCAGGCCGTAGGCCTCGACCAACGTCACCCCGGTAACCTTCTTCCAGCGCTCGGCCACAGCGCGCTGCACCGCCATGCCGCCGCCCAGGGTGAACTTCACCGACGAGAAATCGATCTCATCGAAACCGGGCGTATTGAGCAGACCGTTGAACAGCGTGTTGACGCCGGTGATGGCGGTGAAGCGCGTGCCCTTGAGCTCCTTGACGAAGCCCTTCATGTCGCGCGGATTGGTGATCAGGTGATTGCAGCCGCCGAACTTCATGAAGACCAGACCGTTCGCGGTCAACGCGAAGATGTGGTACAGCGGCAGCGCGGTGATGATCACTTCCTTGCCCGGCTCGATGCCGGAGGTCGACAGCCATGCCGAGGCCTGCTGCATGTTGGCGATCAGGTTGCGGTTGGTCAGCATCGCGCCCTTGGCCACGCCGGTGGTGCCGCCGGTGTACTGCAGGAACGCCACGTCGTCGTGGTCGATCTCGACCTCGGGCAGGGTGTGGCGGCTGCCGAGCTTGAGTGCCTGCTTGAAGCGGATGGCGCCCTTCACGTGATAGTTGGGCACCATCTTCTTGACGTACTTCAGCACGAAGTTGACGATCGCGCCCTTCGCGCCGAGCAGATCGCCCAGGCCGGTGGTGACCACCTGCCTGACCGGCGTGTCGGCGATGACCTGCTGGACGGTGTCGCCGAAGTTGTCGACCACCACCAGCACCGAGGCGCCGGCGTCGACCAGCTGGTGCTTGAGTTCGCGTGCGGTATACAGCGGGTTGACGTTGACCACGGTCAGGCCCGCACGCAGCACGCCGAAGGTGGCGACCGGGTACTGCAGGCAGTTGGGCATCATCAGGGCGACGCGGTCGCCCTTCTTGAGCTTGAGCTCACCCAGCAGGTAGGCCGCGAACTGGTCAACCAGCGCATCGGTCTCGCCATAGGTGAGGACCTTGCCGAAACTGGAGTAGGCGGGGCGGTCGCGGTACTTGGCGACGGAGGCGTCGAAGACGGAGGCTACCGAATGGAATTCGTTGACGTCGATCTCGGCGGGAACGCCTTTCGGATAGCTCTGCAGCCAGGGACGATCCAGACTCATATTCCCCCTCCAGGAATCGTGATTGTTGGGTCCGACCCTGAGCGTACTGACAGCGGCCGGTCATTGCAGCATACCCCGCCGTAGGGGAAACGCGAAGAGGGCATCGCGCGACGGCCTGTGCGATCGCGTCAAATGCCGCCGGGCGGGGGGGCCCCCCCCCCCCCCCCCCCCCCGGCGGGGGCGCCCGGGGGGGGGGGTGGGGGGGGGGGGGGGGGGGGCCCGCCCCCGCGCCCCCCCCCCCCACGGGCG
>NZ_JBRRES010000030.1:0-54737 GCF_056760395.1 Stenotrophomonas sp. STEN009
GCGGTCTCCCTGCTGGGGGGCTGCGCGGTGTGGGCCCCCCCCTCTCCCCCCCCCCCCCCCGCGGGCGGCGGGCCCCCCCCCCCGCTACGGGGGGGGGGGGCAGCGCCCCGCCTTCCCTTACTTCCGCTGCCCCGCGCTTTCGTCACGCACGGCGCGGAACGACTCGTCCTTGCTCCAGTTCGGCCAGCTGCGCGAGTTCGCCAGCTGGTTGCCCAGGGTGTACAGCACCTCCAGGTCGCGGGCGGCGCCGGCGAACACCCAGTCCGGCTGCCACTCGTCGCCCTGCTGGTGGTAGCGCTTGGCGGTGTAGTCCTCCGACGCCTTCCTGCCAGCAGCCACGCCCCCGTCCACCCAGTCCTGTCCGGCCGACCAGGACAGCGCCGGCACGCCGCGCTTGGCGAACGGGAAATGGTCAGAGCGGAAGAACAGGCCCGCTTCCGGCTTCGGATCGGGCGTATAGCGGATGTCCCAGCCCTTGGCCACCTCTTTCAGCTGGTCCAGCAGCTCGAAGCGCGCGGCACCGTAGATGCCGAAGTCGCGCGAGGGGCCGAACGGCGCCATGCCATCCATGTTGATCACCGCCACGGTCTTCTCCAGCGGATACAACGGATGGGTCGCGTAGTACTCCGAACCCAGCAGGCCCTTTTCTTCGGCGGTGACCGCCAGGAACAGCAGCGAGCGCTGCGGCTGCTTGCCCTTGGCGAAGCCACGGGCCAGTTCGATCAGCGAAGCGGTGCCACTGGCATTGTCCAGCGCACCGTTGAAGATGCGGTCGCCGCGGGCATCGGGCTCGCCCACGCCGATGTGGTCCCAGTGGGCGCTGTAGATCACGGTCTCGTCCGGGTGGCTGCTGCCTTCCAGCCGCGCCGCCACGTTGTGCGAGGTGATCACCTCGGTCTTCACCGCATACTTCGCGTCCAGGCTGGCGCCGGTCAGCGTGACCGGCGTGAAGTCGCGCTGCTGCGCCTTCTTCTTCAGTGCCTCGAAATCCTGGCCGGCCGCGCGGAACAGGTCCACGGCCAGGTCGCGCTGGATCCAGCCTTCCAGCAGGGGGTGACTGTCGGCCGGGTTGTCGCGCACCACATCGAACATGGTGTTGGTGTTGGAGCCGGCCACCGTTGCCCAGCCGTACGAGGCCGGTGCGGTCTCATGCACGATCAGCACGCCCAGCGCGCCCTGGCGTGCGCCTTCCTCGTACTTGTAGGGCCAGCGGCCGTACCAGGTCATGCCCTTGCCGTCGAAGTCGCCCTTGCCGGTCTCGAAGTCCGGGTCGTTGATCAGCACGACCGCGATCTTGCCCTTCAGGTCCACGCCCTTGAAGTCGTCCCAGTTGCGCTCCGGGGCCTTCACGCCGTAGCCGAGGAAGACCAGCGGCGCCTTGCTGATGTCCACCGTGCTGGCGCCGTTCATGGCCGCGCGCACGGCGATCTGCTTGCCCTGCTCCAGCGCGATGGTCCTGTCACCCTGATGCAGGGCCAGCTGCGGCGTCCCGACGATGTCGCCCTTGCGCAGCGGCACGGCCTGGGTCCACAGGCGTCTGCCATCCTTCAGGTCGCCGCCCGGCTGCAGCCCGGCGTCTGCAAACTGCTTGCTCAGGTAGGCGATGGTCTTCGCTTCGCCCGCCGTGGCCGGCGAACGGCCCTCATAGGCGTCCGAGGCCAGTTCCTTCACGTCGGCGGAAATCCGCGCGCCATCGAATTTCGGCGTGGCCGCCATCAGCGCGCCCGACACCGACAGGGCCAGCACGCCCAGTGCTACTCGCTTCATTGCTCTCTCCAGCAGGGAAATCCCAGCCGAGTGTACAAAAGGGGCCCGAGGGATTTAAGGCGCTTTTGGCACTGTCGGATGGGCCCGCGCCAGCAGGTGATCGCGTTCGCGCACGTTGTCGGTGAGCGCGGCAGCGGCCTGGAACGCCTGCCGGGCGTCTTCGACCCGACCCAGGTGCTGCAGCACTTCACCACGGACGACCTGCAACGGTGCGTAGTCACGCAGACGGTCGTCGGAGAGCAGCGGCTGCAGATGCGCCCAGGCAGCGAACGCGCCCTCACTGCGCAGGATGGCCACCACCCGGTTCAACGCCACCACAGGCGAAGGCTGGATCTGCAGCAGCCGCGAATACAGCCCGGCGATGCGTGCCCAATCGGTCTGGTCGGCCTGGCGCGCCGTTGCATGGCACTCGGCAATGCAGGCCTGCAGCACGTAGGGATCGTCGCTACCGCCGGCCGACAGCGCGCGCGCCAGCGCCTGCCGCCCGCGTTCGATCTGCAGCCAGTCCCAGCGTGCGCGGTTCTGCTGGTCCAGCAGCACCGGCCGGCCCTGCGCATCCACCCGCGCCGCGGCGCGCGACGCCTGCAGTTCCATCAGTGCCAGCAGTCCCAGCACGGCGGCGGCCGGCATGCGGTGGGCGAGAATGCGCGCCAGGCGAAGCGCCTCCTCGCACAGCGCTGGTCGCATCCAGTCATCGCCGGCACTGGCGGCGTAGCCTTCGTTGAACACCAGGTAGATCGCTTCCAGCACGGAGGCCAGGCGCGCGGGCAACGCTTCGGCACGCGGCACTTCATAGGGCACCTGCTTCTGCGCGAGCGTGCGCTTGGCGCGCAGCACGCGCTGGGCGATGGTCGGTTCCGGCTGCAGGAACGCGCGCGCGATCTCGCTCGTGGTCAGCCCGCCGAGCAGGCGCAGGGTCAGCGCCACGCGCGCGTCCGCGGGCAGTACCGGATGGCACGCCACGAACATCAGGCGCAGCAGATCGTCGCCAAGATCGTCTTCCAGCGCGGTGCTGTCGTCCGGTGCCGGCAGCGCGGCCGGATGCAGTGCCTCGCCCCACTGCGCATGCTGCTGCGCCACCCGCTGGTGCTGGCGCAGTACATCGATGGCCCGGTTGCGCGCAGTGGTCATCAGCCAGGCTCCAGGATTGTCCGGGATGCCCTGCTCCGGCCAACGCTCCAGCGCGGCCAGCCAGGTGTCCTGGGCCAGTTCCTCGGCACGGCCGACATCACCGCCGAGCAGCCGCGCCAGGCGCGCGATCAACACTGGCGATTCCATCCGCCAGAGAGTCTCCAGGCGCTGGGTCAGGGCGGGCTCGTGCATGCGCCGATCACAGCATGCACGCCCCCGCCGCACAAGCACCGACAGTCACGCTTCGACGATGGGCCTGAAGCCGCCCCAGAACATCCGCCGGGTATCGAACGGCATGTCCTTCGGGCCGATGCCGGCCAGGCGCGGATCGGCCATCACCTTCGCGTTGATGCGGTCACGTGCAGCACGCGACCGGAACACCACGAAGGCCACGATCACGGTCTCGCCCGGCTTGGCCTTCACCGCACGCGGGAACGAGGTCGACGTGCCGGGTTCCACGTCGTCGGCCACGCATTCCATGTACTGAAGCGCACCGTGATCCTTCCACACCGCACCGGCCTTGCGGGCAAGGCGGCGGTAGGCCGCGACCTTGTCCTCGGGGCACGGCAGCACATAGGCATCGACGTAAGCCATGAGCGTTCTCCTGTCGTCGGGCGTGGCCGCTCAGCCCGGCTCGCCGTCCATGTGGGCGATTTCCCAGAGATGTCCGTCCAGGTCCTGGAAGCCACGCTGGTACATGAAACCATAGTCGCGCGCCGGCTGCGGTTCAGTGGCACCGGCGGCAAGTGCCTTGTCCACCATCACGTCCACTGCGTTGCGGCTGTCGGCGGACAGGCAGGTGATCACCTCGGTCTGCGCCTGCGCGTCGGCGATCGCCTTGGTGGTGAACTGCTGGAAGAACGGCTTGACCAGCAGCATCACGAAGATGCTGTCGCTGACCACCATGCAGGCCGCGTTCTCATCGGTGAACGCCGGGTTGAAGTGGTAGCCCAGTGCGGCGAAAAAGGCCTTGGACTTGTCCAGATCCTGCACGGGCAGGTTGACGAAGATCATCTGCGGTTGCGGTGTGCTCATTGCTCAGGTTCCCTGGGAAATGGAAAGAAGGCGGGCGATCAGGGCTGCTTCATGCAGTTGACCATCCACGGCTTGCCGTAGCGATCGGTCAACATGCCCCAGCGGTGCGCCCAGAACGTCTCGGCGATCGGCATCTGCACCTGGCCCCCATCGGCCAGCGCGGCGAACACGCGCTCGGCCTCCTCGATGCTGTCGACATCGACATTGATGGTGGTCGAGCCACCGTCGCCGGCACCGGGGCCGTCGGCGGCCATCAGGATGGCACTGCCGATTTCCAGCTGGCTGTGGGCCACGTGGTCAAGGGTGTCGGCCGGCATCTCGTTGCATCCCGGCGAGCCGTCGGAGGGGGGCATGTCGCGGTACTTCATTTCCGAGGTGACCTGGCCACCCAGGGCCTTGGCGTAGAAGGCCATCGCCTCGTGGGCCTGGCCGCTGAAGCCAAGGAAGGGAATCAGTTTCATCGGGGTGCTCCGTTCGGTTGAAGATGTCGAGTGTTCGCGGCGCGGCGGGGCTCAGCCTTCGAGCTGCTCGCGCAGACGCTGTTCCTGCTGCTGTAATTCGGGGGTGAAGGCTTCGCCGAAGTCTTCGGCGGAGATCAGCGGGCGCACCTCGAGCGTGCCACCACTGCCAAAGGGGGCGCGGCTGGCCCATTCCACAGCCTCGTCGAGCGAGCGGACATTCCACAGCCAGAAGCCTGCGATCTGGTCGGCGACGGGCGCGAACGGGCCGCTCTCGACCTGCGGTCCAGCGCCGCCGAAGTGAATGCGGCGGCCACGCGCGGTGGCATGCAGGCCTTCACCGGCCAGCATGATGCCGGCGGCAACCAGCTGTTCGTTGTAGGCGCCCATGGCCGTCAGCTCCTGCTCGCTGGGCAGGCGTCCGGCTTCGGAATCGGCGTTGGCTTTGACGATCACCATGACTTTCATGTGGGTCTCCCGTGGGGCGCAGGTGCGCGCCCTTCACTGTTACAACGAACGAGGGGACGGGGAATCGACAAATTCTGAAAGTTTTTTTTTGGGGGGGGCATCGGGCACCGGTCTCCCGCGCTGCAACATGCCCCGGCGCAAACCTGCGCGATCATGCAGGTCCGCCCCCGCCCCGCCAGGATCGCGCCATGCAGCAGTACCTGCTTCTGATCTACATCGAACCTGCCTTGCTGCAGGCCCTGCCGACCGAGGCGTTCAACACCTTGATGCGCGACTGCCTGGCCCACGCCGACAGGCTGCAGGCCGAAGGCACGCTGCTGCTGGCGCAGAAGCTTCAGCCGGTGGATACCGCGCAGACCCTGCGCGTCCGCGATGGCCACAGCCGGGTGCTGGATGGCCCGTTCGCCGAAACCCGCGAGCTGCTGGCCGGCTTCAATCTCATTGTCGCGCGCGACCGTGACGAGGCGATGCGCATCGCGCGCGAGTTCCCGTGGGCACGGTTCGGCAGCATCGAAGTGCGCCCGCTGGAGGACATGGACGCCGAGCGTGAGCGCTGCGGCGCCCCGCCCGCTATGGCAGCAGCCGTACTCTGACCTCGCGCTTGCCGATGCCCTCGTTGCCGCTGTAGTCGCGCACGCTGGCACGCACGATGTAGTCCCCCGGCGGCAGGGCTGCCGGCTGCCAGCGACCGGTCTCCATCAGGCCATCGCGCACGGTGTTGGTGACCAGGTAGCGGAAACGGGTGACGGCGCTGCCGTGCACCGTGATGCCGCTGTCCGGTGCGTAGGCAACCTTTACGGCGGCATTCTGCGGCGGCATGCGGTTGAACACGATGTTCCAGCGCGGCTGCTCGTAGCCCTGCAGCGGCCGACCGGCCGCATCCAGGATCTGGTAGCCCACCTGGTACGCGCCCAGCCTGCGCCGGGCCAGGTTGTTGTCGACCTGGTCCCAGGCCTCGACCACGATCTGCACGCCCCGTCCCTGCCGCGCGACCATCACGCTGCCGTCGCTCCCCGCCGTCATCGGTTGGTCGTTGGCGTCCAGCAGCGCCACATCGGTAATGCGCGGCGCGAAGTGATCGGCGAAGTTGCGGAACCCCAGCGCGACCGCGTTGGTTTCAAAGCCGCTGGTGCCCACCGCCAGATGCACGTGCGCCTGGCTGTTGATGCTGCCCAGGCGATCGCCCACGTGGATGCGCGTGCCCCGGCGCACGCGGATGCGTTCCAGCGCGCCCTGGTCGTCATACAGCGCCTGCCAGCGCGCGTCGAACGGTTCCCCGCGCGGCGTGCGGCCCACCCGCATGTGGATGTACTTCAGCCGGTCCACCGCCAGCCCTTCGCCCTGCCCGCCCAGGCTCCAGCTGGCCACCGGGCTGCTGATCTTGCCCTCGGCAATGGCCAGCACGGTCTGGCCGACATCGCCGCGCACATCGAAGCCGCCGTGCAGATGGTGCCGGCTCTCACCCCTGAAATTACCCCGCACCTCACCCAGCGTGCCGACCACTTCGTGCCAGCCCTCCTGCGGTGCCAACGGCCAGCGCCCGGCCGTGTCCGGCAGCGCTGCATCAGCGGCGGGTCCAACCAGCGCAGGGGCCGGAAGCTCGCCCACCGGCAGCGGCCGCAGCCGATGCAGCCGGTATCCGGCCGCGTCGGCCACCAGCAGGCTGCCATCCGCATCCAGCGCCAGGCCGCTGGGGCGCGCCAGCCGCGGCAGTCGGTCATTACCGACCAGTGCGATCTGGTGGCCCTGTGCGGTGACCTGTACCACGCGTCCCTCAAGGTCGCCCACGTACAGCACGCCATCATGGGTCGCGGTCAGCGACAGCGGCCCGTTGATGACCCCGCCACTGCCGACCCACGTGCTGACCGTGCCATCGGCACCGACACGACGCACCGCGTTGTTGAACAGATCCGCCACCAGCAGGACCCCGTGCGCGTCGAAGGCCAACGCCACCGGTGTATCGAACCGCGCCTCGCCTCCTGCCGCGTCGATGAAGCCGGGCCGATCGCCCCCGGCGAGGGTGCGCACACTGCCGTCGGTGCCGATCACCCGGATCCGGTCGTTCCAGGTATCGGCCACGTAGATCTGCCCCTGCGCATCCAAGGCGATACCCATCGGCGCATCGAAACGTGCCTGCGCGCCGGGACCGTCGGCGTATCCCTGCTCGCCGCCGGCCACCGTGGTCACCTGGCCATCGACGCCAATGCGGCGGATCGCATGGTTGCCGGTGTCGGCCACGTACAGATTGCCCTGTGCATCGGCGGCGATGCCGGACGGCGTGTGGAAGCGTGCCTGCAGTGCCGGGCCATCGACGCGACCTTCGCCCTGCCCGGCCACGGTCTCGACGCGGCCATCGGGCAGGCGGCGGCGGATGCGGTTGTTGTCGCCGCCATCGGTGAAGTAGACGCTGCCATCGGCCAGCCGCAGCAGCGCGTAGGGATCGGCGAAGCGCGCCTGCGCGGAGGCGCCATCCCGATCGCCCGGATGGCCATCACCGGCCAGCAGTTCGATCTGCGCGGTCCATGCCAGCGGCGTCGGCGCCGGTCCCGCAGGTGTCTCGGGGTGGGGTTCGTCCGGCAGCCAGAAGGTCGCCGCCAATGCACCGGCGGTTGCCACCGCAACCGCCGCCATCCAGTATCGCCGCGCCATCGTGTTCCATCATTCAACGGGGAGCGACGAACTTAGCCAGTAGTTCCACCAATGCCAACCCGCATCGGCCTCAGCCGCACGCTCGGGTGCTGTTGCAGCGCGCACTTTGATTTCGTCAGGCCAGGCATCGCTGTGCTTCAGCGGCCCTACCCTGCGCTCGCACAGCGCAGCCTGGTTGGCCGGCTCCAGCGCGGTGTCGAGCAGCAGCGCGTCCGCGAACAGCTTCCAGTCGCCATCCTGCATGTAGGACGCTACCGCATGGGGATGCGATCTCAGCGCGGGCTGCGGAAACGCGACGGCCCACACCTGCTTTCGCCCGTGCGATTCGCTGCTGCGCAGGTCGCGCCGTACCGCTGCGCAGGAATAGCGGATGTGGGTGGCCATGCAGGTGTTGCCCGCCATCCTGCACGACCCCAGCCGGCGGCCCTTGCCGGTGGCGAAATCGTGCCGGCTCAGGCCCAGGATCAACCGGTCGGGGATCGTGCCGAATGTCTGCTCCAGGCGCGGATGATGGTAGTTGGCCATCGCCGTCGGCGGCTGCGCCGGCACCAGCATGGCCATGCGCAGGTTGCGCAGCGGCGGGAATCCATAGCCATCCAGACCGGCAGCGCGACGGTAGTAAGCGTCCTGCATGCCGCGAAGCGGCGAAGAGCCGTTGCCCAGTGCGTTGTTCATCACGTACGCACCCGAGCTGTGGGTGAACACCCGCAACGGCATGTCCCTGTTGTCCACACCCGCCAGCACCCTGCGCAGCTCCAGCCCCACGTAGGGCCCGTTGAGCTGGGCGGCGCCCCAGATCCGGAACGCATTGCCATGCAGGCCATCCCAGTACACGCGTACGAGTGACAACGTCTGCCCGCTGGCCGCCCCGCGCTCGCGGAAATCACGCTCCACCCGTTCGTACCAGGCGGCTGCCTCGCGGTAGTCGTTGTTGTAGCCGTGCACGAGCAGCACCACCACACGGCCGTCCTCCGCCGCACGATCCAGCTGCTGCGAGGCGCGCGCACGCAGCACCTGCTGGATCTGCTGCCAGGTGTCGGTGAAGGCGGCGTCGGGCGTCACCCCGGTATCGGCAAGCAGGCTGCGCCACGCCGCCGCTGAGGCCGCACCTGGCACCGCCGACTGCTGGTAGAGATGCCGGAGCGTCGCGAACTCCGCCGACGACGGGCGTGCCCCTTCCAGCATCTGCTGCACCGGCACCGCCACGCTGGCTGCGGGGTAGAGACTTCCTTCACGGTCCAGGAACAGCGCGGTTGCGTCCTGTCGTCGTTCGGCATCGCGATACAACACGTTCTTGCTGGCACAGCCATTGCATGCGATCGCGAACAGCAATGCCGCGACCACGCTCCCGATAGGCTTCATGCACATCCCCCTGTGGATTCGATGCTGCAGGCCGGATCGTCCCTCGACGCCCGGGCCGGCGCTCCCCCGCCCACCCGTGCAGCGCCATCCTGCCGCGGCCGAGGGGCGCCCACAATCACCGTCCGACGAGTGGCTACTTTGCCGGCACCTCGATGCGGATGCCCATCGCCTCGCGATAGCGCGTGTACAACGCCATCACCTTGTCCACGTAGGCCAGCGTTTCCGCGTAGGGCGGTACGCCCTTGTAGCGGGTCACCGCGCCGATGCCGGCGTTGTACGCGGCCGCGGCAAGCGTGCGGTCGCCGTTGTAGCGGCGCAGCAGCGCGCGCATGTAGCGCGCGCCACCGTCGATTGACTGCTGTGGCGAGAACGGGTCGCTCACCCCGTACTCCAGTGCGGTCTCGGGCATCAGCTGCATCACGCCCTGGGCGCCCTTGCTGGACACCGCCAGCGCGTCGAAGTTGCTTTCGGCGTGGGCGATGGCACGCAGCCAGGCATCATCAACACCGGTTGCCTTCGCTGCCGCCCTGAACTGCCGCGCGTGCGGTGCCAGCTGCGGCTTGCCGACCCGGCCCAGGCCCTCATGCGCAGGCTCGCCCGGCGGCGTGGTCACGGTGAATTTCAGGAACACCCGCGAGCCCGGCAGATTGCGGGTGGAATAGACCAGCCGGCCGTCCTGCTCACGTTCGTACAGCACGCCGCTGAACACACCCATGTTGCCCCACAGGTTCGGGGTCTGGATGGCGTTGTCGTCGATATCGCGCGCGGTGCAGCGCGAACCGGGTTCCGGCGCGGTGGCCAGGCTGACGGTGTTGCCCTGCACGCAGCGGTACACCGTGCGCGCAGCCGCCGTCCCGGCCCACAGGAGGGACAGCAGCATCAGCGCAGCGAGGACGGGGCGGCGGGTCATGGCGGCCGGATCATCCGGCCGCCCCCGCTAACGATGGGTGAATGCGGTGGCGGCCGCGCCCCTAGCGGGCCATCCGGCCGCGCAGCGCGTAGCCCACGCCCAGCAGCACGAACCACGCCGGGCTGGCGATCAGGGCCTGGCGGGTATCGGCCTGCAGGCTCAACAGGACCAGCACGCCCGCGAAGAACACCAGGCATGCCCAGCACATCGCCACGCCACCGGGCATCTTGAAGATCGAGGCCTCGTGGCGCTGCGGGTAACGGCGGCGGTAGACCATGTAAGCCACCAGGATCAGCGACCAGACGAAGATGAAGAGCACCGTCGCCAGCGTCGTCACCAGGGTGAAGGCGGTCACCAGATTCGGGATCAGGTAGATCAGCAGCGTGCCGCCCAGCAGGCACAGGCAGGAGAACAGCAGCCCGCGGGCCGGCACCGCCGCGCGCGACAGTTTCGACAGGCCGCGCGGCGCGTGGCCTTCTTCCGCCAGGCCATACAGCATGCGGCTGGTGGAGAAGATGCCGCTGTTGGCCGAGGACGTTGCCGAGGTCAGCACCACGAAATTGATCAGGCTGGCGGCGGCAGGGATCCCGGCCAATACGAACAGCTGCACGAACGGGCTCTTGTCCGGCACCACCTGCCGCCACGGCGTCACTGCCATGATCGCCACCAGCGCAAGCACGTAGAAGATGATGATGCGCACCGGGATCGAGTTGATCGCCTTGGGCAGGTTGCGCTCCGGGTCGGCGGTTTCAGCGGCGGTGGTTCCCACCAGCTCGATGCCGACGAAGGCGAACACCGCGATCTGGAAACCGGCGAAGAAGCCGACCAGTCCCATCGGGAACATGCCACCGTCGTTCCACAGGTTGGCCAGCGAGGCGGTGTGCCCGCTGGGCGAGGTGAAGCCCCACGCCACCAGGCCGGCGCCGGTGATGATCAGCGCACAGATCGCCACGATCTTGATCAGCGCGAACCAGAACTCCATCTCACCGAACAGCTTCACTGTCACCAGATTCAGCCCCAGCAGCAACAGCACGCACATCAGTGCCGGAATCCACGCATCCAGGCCGGGGAACCAGAACTGTGCGTACGCAGCGATGGCGATGACATCGGCGATGGCGGTGACGATCCAGCAGAACCAGTAGGTCCATCCACAGAAGAAGCCGGCCCAGGGCCCGAGCAGATCGGTGGAAAAATCGATGAAGGATTTGTACTGCAGGTTGGACAGCAGCAGTTCGCCCATCGCGCGCATGACGAAGAACAGCATCGCGCCGATGATCAGGTAGACGAACACGATGGACGGGCCGGCCAGGCTGATGGTCTTGCCCGATCCCATGAACAGACCGGTGCCGATGGCACCGCCGATGGCAATCAGCTGAAGGTGGCGGTTGGACAGGCTGCGGCGCAGATGCTCGGGGGGCTGGGCAGGGTCGGTCATGGCGCGGAATCGGCGGGCGAAGCGTCCGACGGTAGTCCTCCCGGGCCGGTTGCGCCAGCTGGGGACGGGCTGAATCCGGCAAAGTTGGCCGCTTTCACCACAATGTGACCGAATACCTGATTCGTCCCATTCCGCCCGGCGCGGCGGCATGCTCAGATAGCCGCATCTGCCCAAGGATCGGCCCGACCATGCGCCCTGCCCTGCCTGCCTTGCTGGAGCCCCGGACGTGAGCCGACTGCGGATCATCATCGGGGGAACCGCGCTGGCGCTGCTGGCGGCGGCCATTCCCATCGCCGTCATGGCCTACGCCACGTGGGACCGCGCCGTGAGCGTGGAGCAGCAGCGCCTGCATGACATCGCCGAACGCACCCTGCGGCGTGCGGACCTGTCCTACCAGGAAGCACTGGCCGCACTGAAATCCGCCGAGGCCACCGCACTCCCCGCCTGCAGCCCGGAGCACATCCGGCGCATGCAGACGCTGGTGATGACCACCCCTTCGGCCGATCAGCTGGGCTATTTCGAAGGCGGCAAACTGCGGTGCACCTCATGGGGGCCGTTCCTGTCCGACGTGAACCAGCCCAGGCCGGACCACGTCACCAGCGACGGCGCCGGAATCGCGGTCGATGTGCGTCCCGAGACCAGCGGCCGCCGCAAGGTGCTGTCGATCCTGTATGGCTCCTACGACGTACTGGTCGATCCCCGCCGCTTCGTCGATGTCATCGTTGATCCGAACGTGCGGCTGGCCCTGGCCAGCCCCGACGGCCGCCTGCTGGCCCGGCAGAACGACATGGATCCGGCGCTGCTGCAGAGCCTGCTGCGCGATCCCGGCATTGGTCTGGACCAGAACACGCTGTACGCCACCGCTCGCAATGAAGAATGGCTGGCCATCGCCACCACTCCGCGGACCGCGCTCACCGCCAGCTTCCGCCAGCAGGCGTGGCTGTTCGTGCCGCTGGGCGTGCTGCTGGCCGCCGCCGGTGCCGGCCTGGTGATCTGGTTGTCGCGCCGCCGGCTGTCGCTGCGGGGTGAACTGGCCACCGCCATCCGCCGTCGCGAGCTGTACCTGCATTACCAGCCGATCATCGAACTGGACACCGGCATCTGCGTGGGCGCCGAAGCGCTGGTGCGCTGGCAGCGTCCGGACGGCACCCAGGTGCGTCCGGACCTGTTCATTCCGCTGGCCGAAGAGGCCGGCATGATCGGCGATGTCACCGATCTGGTGATCGAGAACGTGGTGCGCGACCTGCGCGAACTGCTGGTCGGCGATCGCAGCGCGCACGTGGCGATCAACCTGGCGGCCGAAGACATCAGCAGCGGCCGCGCGTTGAAGATGATCGCCAAGCACATGACCGGCAGCGGCATCCTGCCGCAGCAGATCTGGATGGAGGCCACCGAGCGCGGCTTCCTCGACCTGGACCGCGCCCGCACGATGCTGGCCGCGGCACGCCGCGCCGGGCACAGCGTCGCCATCGACGATTTCGGCGTGGGCTATTCCAGCCTGCAGTACCTGGCACAGCTGCCACTGGATGCGCTGAAGATCGACAAGTCCTTCGTCGATGCGATCGGCACCGACAGTGCCACCAGCCCGGTCACCCCGCACATCATCGGCATGGCGCGCGAGCTGGGCCTGTGGGTCGTGGCCGAAGGCGTGGAGACAGAAGCGCAGCTGGCCTATCTGCACGGTCAGAAGGTGCAGTTCGGGCAGGGCTGGCTGTTCTCCCGGCCGCTGCCACGTGACGAATTCGTGGCGTTCCACCACAAGCGGCAGCAGCGCTACGGCGCAGCGCGCGAACAGATGCAGAACCCGCGCAGCGTACCGATCGAACAGGAGCCACTGCCGTAAGCGTTACGCCCAGGCCTTCGGGCGTGCGATCAGCCACGCCGCAGTTGCCGCCAGCAACAGCAGCGGCAGCCAGCCCAGATGGCGCGCGTCGCCGGACTGCAGCACCAGGCCGCCGGCCACGCCGCCGGCCGCAATGGCCAGGTTCCAGCCGGTTACCAGCATCGACTGCGCAAGGTCGGCCGCCGCGCCGGCGCGCCGCGCCAATGCCGTCTGGAACAGGGTCGGCACCGCACCGAACGCCATACCCCACACGATCGTCGCCAGCAGCAGTGCGGTCGCGCTCACCGGCCACAACAGCAGCGCCATGACGGCGGCGATGAAGCCCAGCACCGTGCTCCAGACCAGCGCATGCAGGTGGCGGTCCACACCCCAGCCAGCGATCGCGATACCGACAAGGGCCGCCATGCCGAACGCCAGCAGCAGGCGGTCCAGCCAGGCCCCCGCACCGGCCTGCAAGGCCAGAGGCTCGATGTAGGTGTACAGCACGTTGTGCGCGAGTACGTACAGCGCCATCACCAGCAAGGTGCTGCGCACGCCCGGCATGCGCCATACCGCAGCCAGCGACACACGCCGTCCGGAGCCGGCTGCGGGCAGGGCCGGCAGGGCCCAGCGCGCATAGACCAGCAGCAGCACCGCCAGCACGCTCATCAGGGCGAACGCCCAGCGCCACCCGATCTGCTGGCCCAGCAGGGTACCGGCTGGCACGCCCAGTGACAGGGCCAACGGCGATCCGATCATCGCCACCGCGATGGCGCGTCCCTGCAGCTCAGGCACCACCATGCGCGCGGCGTAACCTGCCACCAGCGACCACAGCAGGCCGCCACTGACGCCGGCCAGGAAGCGCGCCGCCAGAATCAGCGCGTAGCTGCTGCTCAACGCGGTCAGCGTATTGACCAGCACGAAGCCGGCGATCGCGGCCAGCAACAGGGGACGACGCGGCAAACGCTGGGTCAGCGCGGTCATCGGCAGTGCCGCCAGTACCGAACCCAGCGCGTACACGCTGACCAGCTGACCCACCGCCGCATCGCTCACACCCAGGCTGGCGCCCATCGGACGCAGCACCCCGGCCGGCAGTGTTTCCGTCAGCAGGGTGATGAAGGCACCGCCGGCCAGCGCCAGCAGGCCGGCCCAGGGCAGGCGCGAGGCCGCACCCGCGGGTGCGGCCGCATCGATCGCGTGGCCACTCATCGTGCAGCCTCCAGATCGGCGTAGATCGCATCGCGCAGTTCATCCACGAATGCACCGTCCATGCCCTCGTACAGCGTATTGGTCAGCGCCACCACGCTCAGGCCCCGTGCCGGGTCGACGAACCAGCTGTGGCCGTAGGCACCGCCCCAGCGCCAGCTGCCTGGCGCCTGCGGCGTTGCGCCGGCAACCGCATCGCGCAGCACGGCAAATCCCAGGCCGAAGCCCCAGCCTGCCGGCTCCGGCGGCCCCGCCTCACCCACCTGCGGCGTGCCCATCTGCGCCAGCAGCGGGGCCGGCAGCAGCGCAGGCGCCTGCCCGTCGCGCAGCGCCTCGAGCACGGTCATCAGGTCGTCGGCCGTGCCGACCAGGCCCGCGCCGGCCGACGGGTAGCGGCTGGCATCGGTGGCCCGGGCCAGGCTGTACTCGATACCGACCGTTTCCGGGAACACCGGCACGACCTCGCCCTCGCGCAGGCGGTGCGGCAGCGGGTCGTCGCTGACATAGGGCGTGGCCAGGCGGCTCGCGTCGCCAGTTGCGAAGGCGGTGTCGCGCAGGCCGAGCGGCGTCGCCAGCAGGCGCTCGAACAACGCCTGCAGGGTCTCGCCCGTTGCGGCTTCGGCCACCGCCCCGGCCACGTCCACGCCCAGCGAGTACATCCACTGGCTGCCCGGCGGGAACAGCAGGGGCACCTGTGCGATACGCCGCACGTTGTCGGCCAGCGACAGCGGATTGGCATCCATGCCATCACTGACGCCGGCGCGCGCGTAGGGGCCGTGCGCATCGGCTTCCAGGAAGCGGTAGCCCAGGCCGCTGCTGTGACTGAGCAGCTGGCGCAGGCTGATGGCCGGGGTGCTGCCGTCGGCGAGCGCCGGCCGGAAATCGGGCAGCCAGCGCTGCACGGGCGCATCCAGATCAAGCACACCCTCGGCGACCAGGCGCAGGATCACCACCGTCAGCAGAGGCTTGCTCACCGATGCCAGGCGGAACAGATGGTCACGGCGCATCGGTTCCCCGCGTTCACGGTCGGCCAGGCCGGTGGCGCTGGCGTGGCGCAGCACCCCGTGCACACGCACCTGCACGACCGCACCGACCAGCCGATGAGGGTGCACCTGCTGCAGCAGGCGCTGCACCGACGGCAGGGCGGGTTCAGTCACTGGGGAAAGAGCGGCATTCATGGCGGCAGTCCGTGGGAGGAGAGGCCGCCACCTTAGGCAGCCTGGACGCCGGCAAAAAGCCGGTTGCCGCTCCGCGCATCATGGACCGGGGAGTCCGCAATGGGCATGATGCCCGGAACCGGAAGGCCATCATCGCGCGTCAACGCGCTGCATCACGGTGTTGCATTCCCCCCGCCGCTCCCCTGCCTGCCACGCCCATGTCCGTTCTCGACAATCTCGCCAACCTGCAGACCTTCGTGCATGCAGCCGACACCCGCAGCTTCGTCGAAACCGGCCGCCTGCAGGGCATTTCCGCCTCCGCGGCGGGCAAATGCGTGGCGCGGCTGGAACAGGCCCTGGGCGTACGCCTGTTCCACCGCAGTACGCGCAGCATCACCCTCACCGCAGAGGGCCAGCTGTTCCTGGCCCGTTGCCGGCGCATCCTCGACGAGCGCGATGCCGCGCGTACCGAACTGGCGCAACCGCATGCCACGCCCAGTGGCACCCTGCGCATCAGCCTGCCGCTGGTCGGCGACCTCACCCTGCCGCTGATGGCCGAATTCATGGCGGCGTATCCGGACATCCGCCTCGACCTGGACTTCAGTGACCGCCTGGTGGACGTGATCGAAGAAGGCTTCGACGCAGTGCTGCGCGTGGGTGAGCCCAGCGATTCGCGCATGAACGCGCGTCGGATGGGGGTGTTTCCCCGGCGTGTCGTTGCCTCGCCTGCCTATCTGCAGCGGCGTGGTACGCCCCGCACCCCTGCCGACCTGCTGCAGCACACGCTGCTGCACTACCGCTTCCCCAGCAGCGGCAAGCTGGAACCATGGCCGATCCACTGGCCCGAAGGCGAACCCGTGCAGGAACTGCCCGTGCACATGGTCGCCAACACCATCGAAGCCCGCGTGGCCCTGGCCCTGCGCGATGTCGGCCTGGCCTTCGTACCCGTGCATTCAGTGCGCGATACGCTGGCCGACGGGCGCCTGGTTACAGTGCTGGACGAGTACGTGCACTCCTGCGGCACCTTCCACCTGTTGTGGCCCTCGGGGCGCCACGTACTGCCGAAGCTGCGCGTGTTCATCGACTTCGTCGGCGCGCGCCTGGACACCGTGCCGTAGCCACGCCGCGGCGCGACCGTTCAGCCACCGGCGCTATACTGGCCGCTCATTCCTCCTTGAGGCTCGCGACCGATGCGCCATTGATGCCGCCGTCTTCGAACTAGACGGCCCGACGCTTCCCGCCCCTGTGCGCAGGGGAGAACACGGCATCCATGGAGGTCGCATGACCGCACATTTCCTCACGCTCGATCGCGTGTCGTATCGACTGGCCGATGGCCGGTCGCTGTTTTCAGACCTGTCGTTTTCCTTTGAACCGGTCGCCACCGGCCTGGTCGGCGCCAACGGTGCCGGCAAGAGCGTGCTGGCGCGCCTGCTGGCGGGGCAGATCACGCCGGACAGCGGCGACGTGCACCGCAGCGGCAACGTGTTCCTGCTGCCCACGCCCGGCCACCCACCCCGTGGCAGCGTCGGCGAACTGGCCGGCGTCGGCCCGCAGCTGGCCGCACTGGCGCGGATCGAGGCTGGGAGCATCGACGAGGCCGACTTCGCCTGCATTGGCGAGCATTGGGATCTGCGCGAGCGGCTGGCACAGCACTGGCAGGCGCAACAGCTACCGGACGATCTCGATCCTGCGCAGCCGGCGGCCCGCCTCAGCGGTGGCCAGGCGATGCAGGTGGCGCTGTCCGGCGCCTGGGCCAGTGGCGCCGACTGGCTGATTCTGGACGAGCCCAGCAATCACCTCGACGCCCGCCATCGGCAGCAGCTCTACGCGCAGCTGCAGCAGTGGACCGGCGGTCTGCTGGTGATCAGCCACGACCGCGAGCTGCTGTCGCACATGCAGCAGATCGTCGAGCTGGACGCGCACGGCCTGCGTCGCTACGGCGGACCCTGGCAGCACTATGCCGAGGCACGCGCCGCCGAGCGGGACGCAGCGGACGCACAGCTTGACCACGCACGTGCGCAGCACCGGCGGCAGCAACGCAGCGCGCGCGAGCAGCACGAACGCCAACAGCAGCGGCAGGCACGCGGCACACGCGAGGCGAAGCAGGCCAACCAGGCACCGATCCTGCTCGGCCGGCAGAAGCAGCGCGCAGAAGCCAGCCACGGGCGTGCGCAGCAGATCCAGAACGAGCGCCTGCAGGCCAGTGCCGCGCAGCTGCGCGCCGCTTCATCGGCCGTGCAGGCCACACCCGAGCTGGCCCTGTTTGCAGGCGAGGGCGAACGTGGCAGTACGCGCCTGCTGCAGGCGACTGATCTCGTACTGCCGTACGGTTGCAGCCTGCCGTTGCAGCTGGAGATCCGTCGCCGGCAACGCATCGCCGTGATCGGCGATAACGGCAGTGGCAAATCGACCCTGCTGCGTGTGCTGGCCGATCACCTGCCCGCCCGCAGTGGCGCCGTGCAGCGCCTGGCGCCGCTGGCCCTGCTGGACCAGCAGCTGCTGGGGTTGTGCGGTACGCGCAGCATTCTGGACAGCGTGCAGGCCGCCAACCCCGCCGCCGATCCTGGCGAGCTGCGCACGCGCCTGGCGTTGCTGGGGCTGGATGCGCAGCGCATCCAGCGTCCCGCCAGCAGCCTCAGCGACGGCGAACGGGTGAAGGGCGCACTGGCCAGCGTGCTGTATGCCGACCCGGCACCCCAGCTGCTGCTGCTCGACGAGCCCGGCAATGCCCTGGACCTGGGGGCACTGCAGGCGCTGGAACAGCTGCTGGATGCATGGCCGGGTGCGTTGATGATGGTCAGCCACGACCGTCACCTGCTGCAGGCCTTGCGGCCCACGCAGGTACTGCAGGTAACAGCAGACGGTTGGCAATGGCACGACCCACGCCCTTGAACCCCTCCCGTCAGCGCTTCCACACCGGGAACGACTGAGGCAACTGCTGCCACAGCAGCGGGCCGGCGCGGAGCTCCTGGTCATCCAGCAGGCACGCGTCCAGTTCCGCGCGCACCGCGCGTTCATCCATGTGCACGCCGATCACCACCAGCTCCTGCCGACGGTCCCCCCATAGCGGATGCCACAGCCGCGCCATCGCGGCATGCGCGGCGCGATCCGGGAAGTCCTCCACGCCCGGCAGCGGAGCGCTCCAGCAGTTGGCCTGCTGGCGCGCCCAGCCCACATCGCTGTACGGCAGGGGCGTCGGCGGCAGCAGCGGCGTGGTGTCTTCCAGGCCTGCACGTACGCGATCACGCGCGGCGTACCAGAACCCTGCGGCCTGCGTGCGCGTTGCCGCGCCAACCGCGTTCAACTCGCCCACCCAGTCCATGCGGTTGGCCAGCCAGAACCAGCCCTTGCTGCGGATCACGCCGGGCATGCCACTGCGCAACGCGCGCGCGAAACGGGCCGGATGGAACGGCCGCCGTGAACGGTAGACGAAACTGGCAATGCCGTACTCTTCGCTTTCCGGCGTGTGCTCGCCACGCAGCTCCTTCACCCAGCCCGGTGCGCGCTGCGCCCGCTCGAAGTCGAAGCGGCCGGTATCGAGCAGTTCCGTCAGCGGTACATCACCGAAGCTGGACAGCAGCAGCTTCGCATCGCGGTTGAGGCCGCGCAGCACGGCCAGCGTGTCCTGCACCACCTCCTCCTCCACCTGGTCGATCTTGCTGACCACGATCACGTCAGCGAACTCGACCTGCTCGCAGAGCAGGTCGACCACCCCGCGGTCGTCGTCCGGTCCCGCCTGCTGGCCACGCTCGGCCAGGCGCAGGGTCGATCCGAAGTCGGCCAGGAAGGCACTGCCGTCGACCACGGTGACCATCGTGTCCAGCCGGGCGATGTCGCTCAGGCTGAAGCCCTGCTCATCGCGCACCGCGAAGGTCGCGGCCACCGGCATCGGTTCGCCGATACCGGTGGATTCGATCAGCAGGTAGTCGTAGCGGCCGCTGTCAGCCAGCCGCCGCACTTCCTGCAGCAGGTCCTCGCGCAGCGTGCAGCAGATGCAGCCGTTGCTGAATTCCACCAGCGTCTCTTCGGTGCGGCGCAGTTCGGCGCCACCGTCGCGCACCAGCTGCGCATCGATGTTGACCTCGCTCATGTCGTTGACGATGACCGCCACGCGCAGGCCCTCGCGGTTGCGCAGGATCTGGTTGAGCAGGGTGGTCTTGCCGGCCCCCAGAAAGCCGGACAGCACGGTGACGGGCAGGCGGCGGTCGGCGCGGGAAACAGTGTTCATGTCGGAGCGGTCTGGCTGCGGGAAAGAAATGTTACTGTATAACAATTGTTACGCAAGGAACCTCCCCATGAAGTCCCCTTCCCCCGCACTGCTCGATGCCGGAGCCCTCGCCCTGTCGAGCCTGTGCCTGCTGCACTGCCTGGCGCTGCCCCTGCTTGCCGCCGCGTTGCCACTGTTCGGCGCCTGGGCCCAGGCCGAATGGGTGCATCTGCTGTTCGTGGCGATCGCCCTGCCGCTGACCGGCTACGCCCTGTGGCGGGCCGACCGCCGCCATCGCCTGCCCGTCATGGCCTGGACCGCGGCCGGTCTCGGCCTGGGCCTGCTGCTGGCCGGCGCGCTCGAGCTGCCTTCGCATGCCTGGGAAACGCCGCTGACCGTCACCGGCAGCCTGCTGCTGGCCGCCACCCACATCTGGAACGCGCGGCGCCGGCACCGCCACTGCTGAGCATCGCCGACGGCCCGCTCGGCGTTACTTCCCGTAACGCCGCAACAGTTCGACCAGCACCTCGGCCTCCGCCGCCCGCTGCTGCGCGTCTTCAGCCCCGACCACATGCTCCTGCAGGTGCTCGTGCAGCAACTCCATCAACAGGCTGTGGGCCGCACCACGCACCGCCGCAACCTGCACCAGCACGTCCGCACAGTCGCCCGCTTCACCCTCGGGCCTGTCCAGCGCCTGCTCCAATGCCGCCACCTGGCCGCCAATGCGGCGCACCCGGGTCAGCAGCTGTTTTCGATTTCTGTGTACATGTGCCATGGGTGGATCGTATACCCTATGGGGGTATCAACTCCACCCGCCGGTCACTCCATGCATCTGGACACGCTCGCCGCTGCCCGTCGCCACGACCATCGCTTCGACGATGGCAATCCCCTTGCCGAACGCAATACCCGCCGCGCCCTGTGGCTGACCGTCGGCATGATGCTGGTGGAGATCGTCGGCGGCTGGTGGTTCAACTCCATGGCCGTGCTGGCCGACGGCTGGCACATGAGCTCGCACGCACTGGCGCTAGGCCTTTCGGTGTTCGCCTACCGCTGTGCACGGCGCTACGCGCACGACCCGCGGTTCGCCTTCGGCACCTGGAAGATCGAGATCCTGGCGGGCTATACCAGCGCCATTGCCCTGCTGGGTGTCGCCGCGCTGATGGCCGCGCAGTCCGTGCAGCGGCTGTGGGTTCCCGCGCCGATCCATTACGACG
Organism: Stenotrophomonas sp. STEN009; assembly: GCF_056760395.1. Classification (NCBI taxonomy): domain Bacteria; kingdom Pseudomonadati; phylum Pseudomonadota; class Gammaproteobacteria; order Lysobacterales; family Lysobacteraceae; genus Stenotrophomonas; species Stenotrophomonas sp. STEN009. The sequence continues at coordinate 20,822 of NZ_JBRRES010000030.1, forward strand.
AAGCCATCGCCATCGCCGTGTTCGGCCTGGGCGTGAATCTGCTCTGTGCGTGGTGGCTGCACGACAGCCCCGGCCACGCGCATCATGCGCATGGGCACGACCACGCGCATCATCACGGGCATCACCACGATCACGTTCATGCCCCTTCGCATGGCCACGACCTCAATCTGCGCTCGGCCTACCTGCACGTGCTGGCCGACGCGGCCACCTCGGTGCTGGCCATCGTCGCACTGCTCGGCGGCAAGCTGCTGGGCCTCACCTGGCTGGACCCCGTGATGGGTCTGGTCGGCGCCGTGCTGGTCACGGTGTGGGCGGTCGGCCTGCTGCGTGACAGTGGCCGCATCCTGCTCGACGCGCAGATGGACGCACCGGTGGTGGCCGAGGTCCGCGAGGTGATCGAGCAGGGCCCATGGCCGGCACGCCTGGCCGACCTGCACGTCTGGCAAGTGGGCCGGGGCAAGTACGCGGTCAGCGCCAGCGTGGTGACCAGCGACGCCCGCCTTGATGCCGATACCGTGCGCCAGGCGCTGGCGATCCACGAGGAGCTGGTGCACGTGACGGTCGAGATCCATCACAGCCCGTCCTGATAGCGCCGAGCATCGCTCGTCCCGGCTTCAGAGCTTCAGCATCATCCGCAGCAGGTACATCAGCAACGGCAGCGCACTCAGCACCGCGCCCACGATACCGATCCAGGGCCAACGCTCGCCCCGCACCCGCGATGCCACCGCCAGCCCGCATCCCACCAGTGCCGAGCCCAGCACGCCCACCCCAAGGCCCGCGGCGATGCCATTGCCTCCCGCGGCCACCGCCGCCTGTGCCGCAAGCGTGCCTGCAGCCCACCCCACGACCAGGCCCAATCCACTGGCCACTCCGCACCACGGTGCCTTGCCCTGTGCCATTGCACGCGTCCTCTTGCCGAATTTCTGTACGGGCCACGCCCGGCTGCTGCCTACACTAGCCGCACCTGCCTCGTCGGGACATCCCATGCGCGCGCTTCGCCTGCTGCTGCCCGGTGCCCTGCTGCTGTTCACCGCCTGTGGTGGCGATGCACGGCTGCCGTTCTCTTCTGATGCCCTGCAAGGCTGCTTCGCCACCAGCCCGCGCAAGACCGCCGATTTCCGCATCGAGCGCGAAGGCAGCCAGTACTTCGTTTCCTTCAACCGCGATGGCCAATGGCAGCGCGACCCGAACGGGCTGCACAAGGCCACCTCCAGCGAGATCAGCCGCTACTTCCGCGACGATGCGGCTCAGATCGACAGCGCCTTGATCCGCATGGCCGGCGGCTTCGGCCTCTTCCACTTCAACAGCGGCGCCACGCTGAAGGGCAAGGCCAGTGACAGCGACTACATGGCGCTGATGCTGATCGGTGCCGGGCCGGTGTATGCGGTGAAGTGCGATTGATCGAAGTGCAGGGATTCAAGCGGATGAGGAAAGTTTCAAATTCGATCAGGCACAACTTCGGTCACAATCAAGATGCCGGATATTGTTGAGCCTACTGTCTCCGCCACCATGAAACGGAGACTCACACATGAGCAGACGCGCGCTGATCCTATGTTTAGCGACGGCCATGGCTGTACCTGCGTTCGCAGAAACACCCTTGAGTGTCGACAGAACCGAGTTGGACTCCAAGGGCGAGATCATCATCGTTCGTCGTACAACGTGGCCAGACTTCGACGGAGCACACATCCAGGTTGATCAGCATCTCAAGCCAGATGGATTTGGACGCCTGATCTATCGATACAGTGACCAGTCGGAAGCCACCAAGCTCTATCATCAGGCCTTCTGCGCCTCCATGGATATGGAACCGTCTGAGGGGGAAGGGACGATTGAAGGGCCGGCAGCAGGCTGGGTATGCACTCGTGAAAATGCCCCCGGCAGTTGCGTTGGGATCCAACACCGCTCTTTCTATCCTTCATGACAGCTGCGGTACCATGCCCTCCCCCGAACCGCCCGATGCCTGCCGTGCCCCATTACACCGGCCCCCTGCTGACCCGCGACAGCGCCGACACCCTGCGTCGCGCCCACGACAAGGGTGCACCCGAGTGGCAGGGCTCGCTTGACCTGGGGCGCAGCCAGGACAGCGTGGGGCTGGACGCGGAAGGCTTCCATTTCCGCGGCCAGCACTACCCGTGGCCGGGCAAGCTGAAGGACCGCACGCTGTACTACTGGGAGGGCGAAGACTTCGCTCCCATCTCACGCTACAGCGGTTCACTGATCAAACTGGTGCCTACCGAGTGGGGTGCGCCGACCTTCGAGATCGACGGCATCAAGATGCTGCCCACCTCGAAGCTGTCGCCGTTCGAAGACGCGCGCCGCAAGGTCGAGCTGGTTGCACCGGCGGGCAAGGCGCTGCTTGATACCTGTGGTGGGCTCGGCTACTTCGCCGCCTGCGCGCTGGAGGCCTGCGTCGACCAGATCCGCTCGTTCGAGAAGAACGCCGACGTGATGTGGCTGCGCACGCTCAACCCGTGGTCGCCCGATCCCGACTCGGCCGCTGCCGGCGGTCGCCTGCACTTCAGCCAGGGCGACGTCTCGCAGCAGATCGAGCAGATCGCCAGCAACAGCGTCGATGCGATCCTGCATGACCCGCCGCGCTTCGGCATCGCAGGCGAACTGTATTCGCAGGTGTTCTACGACCATCTCGCCCGCGTCCTGCGCAAGGGCGGCCGCCTGTTCCACTACACCGGCGCGCCCAACAAGCTCACCAGCGGCCGCGATGTGCCGCGCGAAGTGGCCAAGCGCCTGGAAAAGGCCGGATTCAAGGCCGAGCTCGCGCTGGACGGCGTGCTGGCGGTCAAGCGCTGAGCGCTACTCCGAATCCACCTTCGCCAGCGTCATCACCCACGCCGGCACCACCGGTTCGCCGGCATAGAAGTCCTTCGGCTTGCCCTCGGCCATCGCCCAGCGATGCAGCCAGCTCGGGCCGTAGCGGCCGTTGTAGCCTTCCGCACCGCGCGCATAGGCGGGGTCACGCATGGCTTCTTCCAGCGTGATGAAGCGGTAGCCGCGCCGCCGGGTGGCCGCCACCAGTTCGGCGAACGTGGCCGCGTTCAGTTCATTGGCATGCATCAGCCAGACCTGCGGCAAGGCATAGCCCAGCAGCGCCTGCGACTGCCGCTCGTAGTAGTCCAGCTTGTTGAGCATGTACGGCACATAGCCCTTGCGCAGCTGCGCCAGCGTAGCCTCGCGGGCTGCGGACGGCGGCTGTTCATTCATCACGTTGGCGTAGGCGAAGGCCCAGACCCATTCGCCGTTGTCCACCGTCACCGGCGCCACGCGGTACCCGTGGTCGCGGAAGAATCCGTCCATTGCCGCGCGGTCCTCGGCCGTCCGGCCCGCACGCAGATACGGATGGCGCATCCACTGTGGCCGCTGGCCGCGCTCGGCCAGCAGTGGCCGCAGCACCTGTTCGCCACGCAGGAAATCCTGCTGGAAGGCAGCCACGCCCTGCGCGTTGAGGTCCATGTGCGAATAGGTGTGGTTGCCCAGCCCATAACCCGCGTCGAGCCAATCGCGCAGCATCTGCACCCGCGCCGGCTGCACCTGGCCATCAACCTCCAGCTTGTTCTCGTTGACGAAGCCCACCACCGGCACATCGGCCTGGCGCAGCTGCGCCATCAACGCCGCATGGCGCGTCTGCAGATCCGCAGGCAGGATGGTGTCCACGCGCGCCCACGGCAGATCATCAATGGTCACCGCGATGCGCCGGTCCACCTCCGCGGCGTGCACCGCCAGCGACAACAGCAGCAACGGCAGGGCACACAGCCACGTACGCATGGACCATCCTTGTGTCGGCAGGAACGCCGACTGTAGCCCAGCGCGCGAGCGCCGTCAGCGCCCCTCTTCCGCAGCCGCGGCCCGCCACAGCGCAACACCGCCCACCATCGCGGCCGTCAGCAGCGCCACCAGCACCAGGGCCAGGTCATCCGGATTGCGCTGCAGCGGCGCGTGCGCGCGGGTGAAAATATGGAAGACCACTTCCTGGGCCTGCTCCAGCGGCATGCGTCCCTGCTGGGTCAGATCGACCAGACACGCCGTCGGAGACAGCCTGACCACGCTGTTCCACGCGTCTTCGTACAGATGCAGGGTCCACGCCGCCAGCGCCATGGCGCTGGCATGCAGAGCCATCAGCCCCAACGCGGTGGTGCGCAGGGGCCGCCGTACCCGGTGCCACCAATGCACGCAGATGGCCATCGCACCCAGCAGTGCGAGCACCATGCCCGCTACCGGCAACCACCGCAGTGGCTGCCAATCATCCAGCGCGCCGGCACGCGCCATCAACACTTCGGCCATCCGCAGTCGCGCCGCGGGGTCCGGGCCACCGCAGGCAGCCGTCACCGGCTCCAGCAACAGATCCACACGGTGATGGAAATGGCCTGCGGCCAGGCCAAGGCCCAGCACGGCGACCACCTGCAGCAGAAGCAACATCAGTCCCGGGGCGCGCGTGCGGCCCTGAGGGAACGGAGTGGATGTCATCGTTACACTCGTGTCGGCGGTCTGTCATCCTAACCAAGCCGATCACGGCTGTCGGCTGGCGGATGCGACAACACGTGTGCTCGGCGGTACGATGTCCACCGAGGAAGAACCGCTGCATGGAGTGCGCTGGATGCTGACGCTGTACCTGCTGGTGCATTACGGCACCGGCCTGTTGATGATCGCAGGGGCGGCCTACGCCGTGTCGCGTGTCATCCAGACCCAGCGCGCCAAGCTGCCACCAGTCACGCAATCCCTGCTGCCTACGGCCACACCACCGCGCCGTCGCGAACGCAAGGCACTACGGCGCCTGCAACGTCGTCATCCGCAGTGGAGCTACCACGTTGCCGCACCGGTTCCCCGCGCGTGGTACTTCATCGGCTGCATACCGATCTTCGCCACGGCAGCGGTATGGGCCGTCGTCATGCCGGACGGCGCACGCTTCCAGGTCATGGTTGAAAGCACCGTCGGCTACCCGGCGAGCATCGCCCAGGTGCGCCTGCCCGCATCCCGGCACGCCGCGCTGTTGCAGGCGTGGCAGCCTGTCATCGCACAGGGCGCACGCACGGTCGAGATGGACTACACCATCGGCCGCCCACCGCTGGCAATCCAGTCGCGCGATGTCCTGCCGGTACAGGTACGGCAGCAGGGTGACCTGCTGCAGGTCGCGTTCGCACAGCCGATGCAGACACACCGGCTGCAGGCCGCACTGACAGCGCGGGGCGCTCTGGCCGCCGGTGCGGTGCAGGTCCACCCACGCACGTTCGCACCTTGGCGCGAACGCGGTTGGACGCCCCTGCTCGCCCCTGCACCAGCGGGCCGCCCAACGCCGCGCTAACCGCGCGGCAGCTTGGCCGCCCACATGTTGTCGACCAGGTTCGGATAGGGTCGCCCGTTCTCCTCCGCGCGCTGCCGCGCCGCCTCCTTCTGTGCAGGCGACAACGGCTGCGACTTCTGGCCCTTCGGGTTGGGCTTCTTCCACGGTGGCGTGCGGGTCTGGCGCATGCGACGAGTGTAGAGGCCGGTTACTGCTTGAGGAAGTTCAGCAGCGCCAGATTGAAGTCGTCGGTGTGGCTGGTGTTGCAGCCATGCGGCGCGTTATGCAGCACCACCAGCTCGCTGCCCCGTATGGCACGCTGGGTGCGCTTGCCCGAGCCCTCCAGTGGCACGGTGGCATCACTGTCGCCGTGCAGCACCAGGGTGGGAACGCTCACCTTCTGCAGGTCGCGACGGAAGTCGGTAGTGGCAAACGCCTTCATGCAACCCAGCGCCGCCGCCTGGTCGGACTGGTGGCACAGCGCAATCGCCGCCTGGCGCTCGGCCTCGGTGACCATCAGCTTGCCGTTGGCGCTGAAGAAATCGCGGGTGAAGCCATCGAAGAAGGCTTCGCGGTCCTGTTCCAGGCCGGCGCGCATCTCGTCCGCCTTGTCCTGGGTCAGCGGGCCCTCCGGGTTATCGTCGGTGCGCAGCAGGTAAGGGGGCACCGCAGCCGCGAACACCACACTGTGCAGGCGCGACTCGCCGTGATTGGCGATGTAGCGCGCCACCTCGCCGCCGCCCATCGAGAAACCGACCAGCGTGACCTCCTTCAGATCGCGTTGCTCGATGATGCCGGCCAGATCGGCCGCCAGCGTGTCGTAGTCATAGCCGTCGGCTGGCTTCTCGGAGCGACCGAAGCCACGCCGGTCATAGCTGATCACGCGGTAGCCCGCATCCCGCAGGATCGGCACCTGATCCTTCCACGCCTCGGCCGAGAGCGGCCAGCCATGGATGAGGATGACCGGGCGGCCCTCGCCGCCGGTGTCTTCGATGTGCAGCCGGATGGGGGAAGCAGGCATGGGAACTCCTGGTGAAAGGATGGCACCAGCCTAGGCAGCGCCGCCTGTGGCGACCGTGAGGGAATCCGCCCGCGCCATGACATGCCCTACACGCCTGGCGCCCGACACCCGCACCCGGAATCCGGGCGTTCGTACCTGGCAGACGGGACTTCGTCGCACCCGTGCGCTGACCGCCCCCGCAGCGTGCCACTGTGCGCCCGACATCCACGGAGACGCGCCATGCTGTTCGCCCTGCCCCTGCTCGCCGCCGGCCTTGCCGCCAGCCCTGCCCCATCCGATACCCTGCGCGAGCAGATCCGCCAGGCCGATACCCAGCTGTTCGCGGTGGCGTTCGAGGCCTGCGATGCCGATCGGGCCGCGGCGATGACCACCGAGGACATGGAGTTCTTCCACGACAAGGACGGCAAATCGGCCAGCAGCCGCGAGGACTTCCGGCGCAGCGTGGCCCGCATGTGCGACAGCGCGCGCGAGGGCGGCTGGCGCCTGCGCCGCGAATTGATGGACCGTTCGCTTCAGGTGTTCCCGCTGCACGACGAGCGTGCATTGGAGATGGGCGACCATCGCTTCTACGAACGCGGCAAGGACGGTGTGGAGCGTTGGGTGGGGCAGGCGCGCTTCGTGCAGGTGTGGCGACGCGTGGACGGCACTTGGCAGGTGGAGCGGGTGATCAGCTATGACCACCGCGGCGTGGATTGAGGTTGGGGGGACATGCAGCGGAGGGCAACTCTGTCCCTCTGCTGCTTTCACAGCCCAAGGTCTTTCGCGTGCTTCACAACATCCACCATGACCCGGCGTTCACCCAGCTGGGCCAGGAACAACAGGTGCTCGGCGGCCTTGACCTTCTGCAGGTGATCCAGGCGGCACGGCCCACCGAGTGCGAGCGCCGGGACAAAGCCATACATTTCGTCGTGAGCCAGGGGGCCGAGCTGTTTCACTGCGCGATCAAAGAGGGGGTCGTCGTTGTCGTCGGCTTGCTCAAGCCCACGTTTGTCCTTGAAGGCCAGCCAGGTTGAAATCAGAAAGTCTCTCCTCCCTTCATTCATCCAGCTGGATTCATCAGATGGAAAGATTGTTGCCCATGGGCAGTTGATGGTCAGGCTACGGCCGGTCCTTTCTCCCCACAGATCCAGTTTGCCGAACGCACTACGGCCGATGACGTGGTAGCGATCAGCTGTATAGAACTCGGTTCCGTAGAGCCAGGCATTGAGGGCTTCCGCGTAGTCATCTGGATCGGTCACCCAGAACAGACCGCGCCCGTAGCCTGCAAAGCCGTACGCCTGCCAGTACTCCAGCAGCTTGTCGGGAACCTTACCCCGGTACTGCTGCAGCTTTGCCGGGGCAGCTGGCCGAGCGTCAACGGCCGGTCCAAAACCCTTATCCGAGTAGAAGTACTCGAATTCCTCATCGACCATCTTGATCATCTGCAGCGCTCCAATCCACCGTTCATCTTTGTGGCACGTCGCTCACCTGCCGGAACCTGCATTGCCGCGGCATCCAGGTCCTGAATGCGTGTGGTCTGCCCCTTCTTAGCATGATTCCATTGACGACCGATGGTGTGGTTGACCTCACCGTCGCCGAAGTCGGCGATGGTGTCCTTGCCACCTGCTACGAGATCGGGATTATGCAGGGCATTCAAGTTTCTCATCGTTTCCTCGGCATACGCATCGGCCAGTCGATCTGCCTCTTTCGCGGAGCCGACTGACGGCATGAGCTCTTTTGCTTTTCTAGCTTTTATCTCGCCTCTGAAGTCCTCTCTTGCCTGTTTGGCAGCCCTTCTATCCCGGTTCTTCGGATCAAACGCCTCACGCGCATTGAGGTAGTCCTCCACGCTCATGTCATTGAGCCCCTGCTCCTGCCCCTTCAACTGCCTGTCCATTTCGGGGTACTTGGACGCCGGAAGCTTCTGGGGGCTGAAGCAGGGTAGCGTTTTACGCGGCATGCGCCTGGGCAGCCGTGTGGTTTCCACGGTGCGGTTGCCATCCGGACGTCGGTTGCTGTCCGCCTGCCTCCGCTTGCGGTGCTTCAGCGCCCGACCCAGATCCTTGAAGGCCTCTTCTACCTCCTCCATCAAGTGCAGGATCTGCTTGCCCACGCGCGCCGTCGTCCTGCCTGCCTTCGCTGCGGCGTAGCCGAACCCACCCGCGCCACCGAGCTGCACCGTGACCGCGGCGAGCAGGATCGAGACCACCACGTCCAAGACGATCTGCGCACCGAAGCGCGACTCGACACGTACCTGCTCATCCGGTGGCAGTGCATTCCACCAGTCGCGCGCGAACGCGGGTAGCTGCTCGGTGATCGCCGGGTCTTCGATCAACAGGTTGAACATCGCCTTGGCCTCGCTGGCGGCGGCCATTACGGTGCCGCCGGCCGCGCGCAGCGTTGCGATGCGCTGGTCCAGCGCGTCGCGGTCGCCCATCAGCAGAAGGCGCGTCCATTCGCATATCTCGCGGTCGGTCGTGTAGATCAACACGGCCATGTCCACGACTGTTTCCACCGTGCCAACGACGTAGTCCCATGCGCCCTGCGCGCTGCCCAGCGCCTGGTTACCCTGCAACAGGCCCCAGCGCTTGAGCGTTCCCGCCTGCTCCCATTGCTGCCATTCGGGCGCGAGATCAGCATGGGTGCGCTGGACGATGGCATCCAGTGCCCGCTTCAGGCGCTGGCGCGCGGCCAGGATAGGCGAGTCGTCATCGTCGCCCTGCTCCGGCTGGAACAGCAGCTGTACCTGTTGCATCGCGCCGACCGTCACCTGCGGGATGCGTGCACGACCATTCTCGTCCAGCGTGCCGGTGTGCACGCTATCGTCGGCCAGTGTCAGCTGGAAGCCAACGCCACGCACCGGCGTGCGATCGAGGTCGCGTAGTGGTAGTGGAGCTCGATGTCCTGCCTGTGCGGCGTGGCCGCTGGGTGGGCTGTCGTGCCGGGCGCCACAAACCCCGCTGGCGCCATCGCGCCCTGCGGCGCGGGTGACGACGTCGCCGCCGACCGCGCGGGGCCACCGCCACTTTGCAGATGCACCGTGCTCTGCCGGGTCGCCAGCAGCCGGCAACCACAGGCCAGCGAATCGCCCTCGCGTGCCAGGGGTTGGCCTTCGTCGAGGAACGTCACATCGCCCGTGACGATGGCAAAGCATCCACCGTGCTTCGGACAACTCGCCCTGTCGCCCACGCGGGCGACGGCCATTCCATTGATGTCGGTGAAGGGTGAGCCCGTCAGCACCTCGCCACCGCCGGTCGTCCTGTCGCCGACGACGATTACTCTCCGTGACATGCATCCTCCGTCGCCTGTTGCTGCGACAGGACGCTAGCAAGCAGTGACGGATGCAACGCGGGATACGCGTCTATTTGCGAATAGTTGCAGGAAACTGGGCTGAAAGAGGTTGATTGCGACGCACATCTTCTTCCGCAATCCTCCACAGCAGTGCCGATTGCGACTCATCGAAAATGGAGTATCAGCCGGCTCTTCTGCTAATGATTCTCACGCGTGAGCCGATGTAGATAGCGAGCCAACTACACGATGATGGCTCGCCTCCTATTCTGATCCGGAGAGAATGTTCAGTGACTGCCGAGCCCGAAAACAAGCCCGTACCTAGTAAGGACGCCGTCTCCCGCCTTTGGCTTCAGCAGCTCTCGCTTGCACTCTCCTGGAGCGAAAGGCATCCGGCAAAGCTCGCCGCAGCCGCCATTGTGCTGCCTAGTCTCAGCCTGACCTATTACCTGCAGGCAGAGCGCATTCCCCTGAGCATTCTTTCGTCCGACGTGATCTCCGGACTGCCCTCGCTTTTGGTCATCATCTCTGCCATCACGGTGGCACTGTTCGCGCTAGCTCTTACGCCGCTGATGGTCATGTTCGAAGGAGCAGTCACCGAAGAGGATGGAAGCATCAGGGTGAGCGCGCTTTCCACCAAACAGAGAGTGCGGAATACCAAGCGCTGGCTGATCGCGTTGATTCTTCCTGGCGCGATTCTCGCTGCCGCGCTCGTGCTTTCGGCCCGATATCCAGGTCATGACAAGTGGGCCATTCCGCTCAGCATCGCGCTTGGAGCCGCGGCGTTCGTAGCGGCGTCCTTCCTGCTTGGCCGAAAGGAGAAGAAGCGTCACTGGTTCGAGCGAGCCTGGTATGCAGCGGCATCCGGCTACGTTCAGATGCTCCTGGCGCTGCTTGTCATACAGCGGGTGGTTACATGGTTTCCCGATATAGAAAGCTTCTGGTTGATGTTCATCCTCCTGTTCGTGTCCATGGTGGCCGTCGGTGCTGCGCAGCTTTGCGCCGTTCTTCTCATTGAAAATATCAGCAAGGACGGCATGATCGCAGCGCGAGCCTTCTATGCGAGCCTGGCCATCATCGTTGCGATATGCGTCGTACCAGTCACCGGGGGTTGGCTGGCCGGCCATGTGGTCTCAAGCAGCGGCTCCGGTGGAATGAAGTGCTTTCGATTGGCCATTACTGGCGACAAATCTGACTTCTCCAAAGTCATTGACTGGAGCGACAGAGGGCAGAAGATTACCAAGCCGTTGAGAATGCGCGCGGCCACGTCCTCCATGTACTACGTAAGGCTGAAGGACGAAGTCGGCGAAATATCAACCATACCAACGGATCGTGTTGCCGGCTTCTTGGAGTGTCCTGCTGTAAACAAGGCCGCGGCAAAAGCTGCCACCCCTGACAGAAGCTGATGCGTCCCTTCATGGCGCACTCCTCCTTGTCTGCACCGATGAGGGCTACGCGACCGACGCGTAGCCCTACCGCACCTTCAACCTGGATGGAAGACTGACGCTACCCGTCTGCGCAGAGCCCACTCAGCGCAGATCGGCTGCGATTGATGCAGAATGCTAGATGCGGCCCGCTTACGACACCAGTTGTCCAGCCCGCCCCCATTTCGATACGAATTGCTAATCGACTGCCCAACATGCATTAATTGCGCCTATCACAACGAGCGCAGGGGGCGTGGTGAGCATCAGGGAAGGATTGCAGGCAGTCATGGCGCTGCAGCCTCAGTACAGTCCAATGCCGACAGAGGCCATGCAGCAGCGCGGTCAGCTCATCAAGCATGATTTGCCTGCATTGCTAAAGGAGGAGGCCGAGCAACTCCGCTCCGCGGCAGGCATTGCGCAGGGCGACTTCCTGCTTGTCGGCCGGGATGGCATCGGCCGAAAGTCGCAGGTCCCATGGATTCGATTCGCCTCTGCCACTCACTCCCCCACGGCTACCGAAGGCTGGTACGTGGTCTGGCTGTTTCGAGAGGATGGCTCTGGCGTCTACCTTGCGCTTTCCCATGCATCCACAGAGAAGGTCGATGGTGACTTTATCAAGCGATCTTCGGATGAAACTCAGCGCCTAACGAAGTGGGCACGGGAGATTCTCGGAGGCAACTTGGTGAGGGATCCGCGCCTGTTGAACACCATGTCATTGGGCAACGGCTCGCTGGCAAAGGCCTACGAGAGCACAACAGCCGTCGCCTACTTCTACTCCAGAGATCAGCTTCCGTCCGACGCGCAGTTGCGTGCGGACATGGTGGCCATGGCAAAGATGCTGAAGGACATTTATCGAGGAGAACCTGCTCAGAAGCGCAGTGGTCAGACGTCCCAAGATGTCATCGGCGTGGTGGAGGCGATAGAGCAAGCGGCATCCGGCCGAAAGATGGCAGGTCAAGGTTTTGGGCTTACGCAACCTGAGCGTCGTGCGGTGGAGCTACGGGCCATGGCTATGGCCATGGATTACTTCAGCGGCCCTGGTGTTGAGGTTGAGGATACTAGTGCCAACGCCCCCTAGGATCTGATGATCCTCAAGAATGGAGAGACGCACTACGTTGAGGTGAAGGGCACCACGGGTGGACTGGGGGATATTGTGCTCACGAGGAATGAGGTTGAGCACCACCTGAAATGTCACCCCAACAATGGGCTCTTTGTGGTTTATGGCATCCAGCTTCAGACGCAGGGGGGCATACCAGTAGGCCTGGGTGGTACGGCCTTCGTCCAAGCACCTTGGAAAATTTCCAGTGAGAAGCTACAGCCGCTTGCGTACCGATATCGCATTGCGTAGCTACTAATAGGTGGCCGCGCCTTCCCAGCGCGGCCACCTCCAGCCGTTACAACTGGATGCGCGCCACGCTCTCGTTCGCGTCCTTGGCATCCTTCTCGCCGTTCTTGATGCTCACGTACAGCACGTTGTTCTTGGCATCCAGCGCCAAGCTGTTCGGGTGGGTCGGCACCGGGTAGGTGGCCACCTTCTGGTAGCTGTCACTGTCGTACGCGGTCACCGTGCCGCCATCGCGGTTGGTTACGTACAGGCGCTTGCGCGGTGCGTCCAGCAGGATGCCCAGCGGGCCGGCGTCGGTCGGGATGCTGGCCAGTTCCTTGCCGGTGGTGCGGTCGAGCACCAGCACGCGCTGTCCCGGGTGCTTGCTGGTGAAGCCCGCGCTGCTCTTGGTCATGTAGCTGCGGATCATCTCCGAGCCCTGGTCGGTCACGAACAGGCGCTTGCCGTCCGGGTGCAGTGCGATGTTCATCGGCTGCTCGGCGCTGATCTTGTGCTGGGCCACCACCTTGTTGGCGTCGGTGCCGACCACTACCAGGTCGGCCAGCAGGTTGCTGGTATACACGCGCTTGTTGGCGGCATCCAACGCCAGGCCCGGCGCCTTGGCGTTGCCGAGGCCCGGAATGGTGTTGATCACTTTCAGCGTGGTGGTATCGACCACGAACAGCACGCTGCCCTCGCTGGAATGGCCGGTGACGTACAGACGGTTGGCCGGGCTGTCGACCACCAGTTCGCGCAGGTCGTGGGTGTAGGCCGCCTTGCCGTCCTTGCCGACCTTCTTCTCCATCAGCTGCACGATGCCGATGGCCTTGTTCTGGGCGGTATCGACCACGGTTACCGAGGTATCGACGGTGTTGCCGACGTACAGGCGGTTGTGGGCGTCATCCCGCACCACGCCGAATGCCTTGCGCTCCAGGGGGATGCGGGTTTCCACGGCCAGCGTGGCCGGGTTCAGGCGCAGCACCTGCGACGGGCCGGCGTCATCGCCGAAGCCACCGGATGAGGCGACGAACACGGCGTTCTGGGTGGGGCTGTACGCCAGTTCGTACAGGCCCTTGGCGATGGCCTGACGCTGCACCGCAGTGGTGGTGCTGGCGGCGGGCGCGTTATCGGCGAAGGCCGCCGGGGCGCCGACGCTGAGCGAAATGGCAAGGGCCAGGGCGGCCGAGCGGAAAGCGGAATGACGGAACATGCGAGCATCCTTGAAAGGGCACGGAAGGGTGTCCTGGCTCGCTGGGCCGTACGGCGACGGCCCGCCCCGGGTGTGTCTGCGCGGGGTGGGCTGGCTGGGTTGCGGGGGAATGGTAGCAGGCTGGGGAGAGGCGTGGCGCCGAGGACGACGGCCCGAAGTGTCGTTTTTGGCTCGCCTTTTCGGCTGCGTGGCGGTGAAGAGGGCCCGATTCCGGCGTGGACGGCGGATTTCGGAAGGCCCTGCGCGATCGGCAGGCGGTTGCGTTCTGTGCGGGCGCACAGGCTGATTACGATCTTTCCTGTCGCAAAAACCTTCCTTGAAGTTCGATTGCGGAGATTGTCGTCGCATACGGCACGCCGGCCATCTGCGACAATAGTTCCGCTCTGTGGAACTGCGTGTTTCCTCCGCAAATTCCAATTGGATTTCAGGGCGCAGGCGTGAGCAGATTGGCGCGCCACCGACAACGGGTGGCCGGGCGTCGAAAACCCGAGATGATGTACGCGTCAGTTGTTTACGCTTGCCAGTCGGCACCTCGTTTGGGGTGCCGGCTGGCAATCCGTCGGCCTTCATGGCGGGCGGTGCGTGGGAGTCTCAGGACTCGCCGGTTCAATGACGCTACATCATCCCGGTTTTCGAGCCACGCACCGTCCCGCCACCTCCAGGGGTGGCGTTGCTGTCTGTCCTGTACGGAGCATTGCCATGAACGAATCGGATTTCCGTTCCCTGCACGCGCAGTACGATCCGGCCAATACCGAGCCCGAGCGCGACGCATCCCCCGATCCCAACGGATTTGTCTCCACCCTGCGTCGCATCGGAAAGGGTGCGGCCGCGGATGGCCAGCCGTGGCCCGAACGGCATTAACTGCCTGGGCGTTGTCTTCAGCTGGCGGATGCGGATTGCGCGCTGGCGGGATTGCGCGTGGTGGCAGAGCTGATGCTGGCTGCGGAGCGCACGCGGCAGAATGGCGCGCCCGAAGAGTACGTGGGGGATCGGGTGATGGAGGGGTTGAAGATGGCTTGTGTGGCATTGACTGCGCAGGTTACTGAAAGGTTGCAGGTGAGGGAGTAGAGCGCGAGGCTTGAACTTAATGCAATAGGCTGCGGGCTGTCGTCGAGCCCCCCATTCCCCCTCCCCCCTGAACTGCAGGACTTCCAATGAAGTCTCTGACATACACCATTGTGTTCGTGGGAGCATTTATAAATGCTGTGCTCGCCAACCTCCGTGTGCCCCAAGGACAGCTGAAGCTAAAGACCTGCCCCAAGGTCGCTGCCGCTGAGTTCACAATAATGCGCAAGGAGACTCTGCATCTGGAAGCTGAAGATGCAGCGTTGGGCGCTGGACACTTTACGATAGATACTTCGAGCTCAGCTATCGTGATGAGCTCGCCTGCTGGTTGATAACTCCTCGCCACGGCTACTCAGAACTGATTGCTGCGGTTGAGGCCTATCGTGAGATTGAAGCGCTTCTGGCGAGCGAGTCTGAACTAGAGAAGGCCAAAGCCTATCGGGAGCTGGCAGCTCGGTATGCACGCTCTGCCAAGGCGTGGGAGTATCGCACGCAGAACATTTCCTGTGTACTGAGTCAGGCTGGCGCTTCTTGGCTCGCCCGGACTTCGCTCGGCGGCAAACGTCGGGGCGAAGATTGAGCAACAGTTGGCCAGATTTCTTGCACTTCCTAGCACGGTGCCTAGATCGGTTGCCGGACCTACAAGGAAATTGTTGAAGTGGCAGGCAATGGCGGCAGAAGTGTCCAGCGGATTCTCCCAACAGACCAGGTAGATGAGCGGCACCGTGTGATGGCGGCTGTCGTTCGGCGCCCGCAGGCAACCGGCCTTTCGAAGGCACTGTTGGACGCGCATGGGGGGGCTGCGCGATGACGGGATGCGATGTCCCGGATGGGCTTGAGGCGGCCCACATTCACGATTTCTAGAAAACACCAGTAACAGTATAAATAGCAGGCCGTTGCTCCGCGCAGACATTCACACCATTTTTGATTTACATCTAATAGCCATCAATCCCGAATCGTTGCTAATTTTCCTGACACCAGCTCTACAAGGAATCAGCTATAGCGACCTCTAGGAAAAACCCAAAGGAACCCTATTCAATTGCGTTCTCGGCCAGCCGGCAGTCTCTCGTGTGGCACTTATCTCATTGCACCCAGCGATGTCCGCGCGTGACGCCCAGGTTGCATCAGGGACGGCTCAATATTATTAAGGCCAGTCATCTCACCGTAGGCTCACACCAAATTTCACCATGCCATGTGGCCAAATAAATTCCATTTCCGAAAAAAGGCAACCCCATAATGGAAACGCACTAGCCATGTCCAACATCAATTGACGAACAATTCACAAACGAGCTCGAATCAGGATTCTCATTTGCCATAACTAAATCCCTCAATATCCAGCCTGAAGTGCTATTCCAAATTTTATACACTTGCTCCAGCCCAGCACCCGAGAAACAAACATCCCCCAATCCTTGAAGACGCCTACACAGCTCAATGTATCCCGGAGAAACGTAATATTCCAAGCCATACAAAGAACGAGCTCCTATACTCCGGGAGCTTTCAATCAACCGCCCAATCAAGTACACCATACATTCGATATTTTCACCCCCCTGCTCGTCCATAGGCAAAGCAAAGTCCGGTGCGCAATTGTACTTGGCATGAACATCTATATGGCAGCAGCTACAGAGGGAGATCCCATTCCCTGGCTCATAGCGGGCATCTTCAAAAAAACACCTTCTCAGTATGTGATGCGCAGATACACGACGCGAAGAGCCGCAAACGACGCAGACGTTGCCGTCCCTGAGCCTAATGAGTCGACTCCAAAGACGATGGCAATGCGAAACACTTCGCTGCTTGCCGAGGGCATTAAGCAAACGTAGTGCAGCCAAGTCGACACCATCACTACGCATGAGTCACCATCTTAGATAAGATTGCGCCTTTTCAGTTCTGCGATCATCAATCTTACTCTGTCACGCATACTCGCTTGATCATTCTGGGATCGCGAAAGCGTGTAGTAGGTTCCATAAATTCCACCACTCCCTCCCCCTCCCGATCCTGCCGCAGCACGCTCAGTTCGCATGGCCTCCAGCACCCGCGCTTCAAAATCTAAAACGAAATCCCTGAAGTTATCAACAACCCCCGGATGGTCACGCAGAACGAGATAGTAAATTGGAATTCTCCCGGACGCTCCAAGCAGCGGATCATTATCCTCAAACGCCTCCGCTAAACGTTCGAGAACCTCAACCACCCGCTCAGCCACCGCTTCATACCGCTCCAGGGCCATTGAATTTTCAACTGACATCTCCTCAAACTGCGGAGGAACAGTTTCTGCCGCAGCAGCTTTAACAAACGAGTCCATGTCCTTCGCCTTTGTATCAGCGGGACCGCCCCGGTACTCAAGCAATAGCAATTTTGCAGCAAGCTGATAATCAGCCATTCGCTTCTTTGTAAAAGAAATTCTATTACGAAAGAACGCATGGTCGACTAACTCTCGAACCAATCCGGGGATAGGGCCAGGTTGAGCATTTCTACGCTCCGCACTGTTCGCGGCCTCACCACTATTCAGTCGCACGAACATTTCAGAGATCTTGTCACGTTCATCAGTGACGATACTCATGACGACCGGCTTAAACGAAAGAATCTTCTTAGCCAGATCAGGATACTCCCTGACGAGCTGGCTAAATTTCATTCCCTTAATGGAAAGAGACGGCTCTAGTTCAAACTTTGTTGACTTATTAAGCGAGATCTCATCCCTAAGAAACGAAAATATAGACCCAAATCGCTGCTTCCCATCAACGACAGCATAGGGTTTATGTGCAGAATTTAGGCTCGAGCGAGCGAGCGTAAAATCCGCCACGTAGAATTTAGGAAGATCATATCCATTGATAATCGAATCAATGAGATGCGCTTGCTTGTAACGAGACCAGAGATTCGAACGCCGCTGAAAATCAGGCTCAAGATCCAGGCGATTCGCCTTCAGCTGCTCAAACCACCATTCAGTCGTTCTGGCCTCATGCTGAGTAACATGAAACATAGTCATGCACCAAATCCGTGAGAACGCTTAATTTCCATTGCAAGCCCCTGAAGGTCTGGATAGGCAACAGAGTCGGTATAACCGACCGAGGTCAGCACAGAAAGCAGCGGATCAATATCGTTGGCTGAGACCTCCAGTTTGACCAGCGAGTCAACCGGAAAGCCTGTGTCGTACAGCTCCTCCATTGGACGGACGTCGTCACTGAAGATCGTGAAATTCCCTCTTTGCGCCATCATCCTTGCCGTATTTGTGGTGCCTGATATTGCAATTGGAAACGGATAGCGACTCATAGGCTGAGACCAATCGATCTCCCTAGGAAGGTAAGACTTGATCTGTTCATCTTCTGTATACGCAGGTCCCTTCTGGTCCCAGCTCAGCTCCTGTAATGCATAGGAGTTCCACTTATAGGGATCAAGGACCCAAACGGCTGCGGACTCTGCGCACGAGCCATCCTCATCACGTTTCACACCCGAGAGCGCGAAATACAGCGCAATAAATGGGTTGCTTGACCAGTCAAGAAGGCGGGTGGGCACCCCGTGATGCTGCATGTAGAAGAGTAGCTGCATCCTATCGGCTGGCTCATCAGAGGCCGCCTGATAGCTGTGAAGAAGGCTCTGACGCTTGAATTCGCGCATCATCTTCGCCTCCAGCTTCATCAGCTCCTTTGGATCTTTAACCTCCTTGTGTCGATAAAGATATGGCTGCAGCTTGTAAGAAGTAGACGAACTATGGCCTCTGTACCAGTTCAGGGCCGATGGAACAGCCGGACTGTTCTTTTTCGTCTTCTTGAGAAGCGTCTCAACATGCCTGGAGAAAACCGACAGACTATTTACAAAATGTACCTTAGGTGCCATCAGAAAGGACCTCTTCCTGGAGGATTCCCTCGCTAATCAGATAACTTTGAAGAGCTTGGGCAACTTGATGAGCAAGAACGGGTGGCACTGCGTTGCCGATGAGCCTCATATTAGAGGTTGCGGCGAATGGAAAACTAAATGTATCTGGAAATGATTGCAGACGAGCTGACTCTCGAACGGTTAGCCGGCGCGGCCGGGAGTAGTGAAACTGCACCCGAGATTTTGCATTTGCACGAACAGTATACCCAGGGCCATCTGCTGGCGTCCGCTCATCCCCCTGCCCATGCCCACGACCAGCCTTCTTCGCCCGAAAAAACTGATCTTGATTTGGCATTTTCCTCATGTGGGGAGCCAAAAGATCCTGCAAGGCCATCCTTGCAGTAATTCGAGTTTCGGACTGCTGTGGCTTTTTCAGACTTCCACTATTGATATCCGATCTTACAAATATCAAAAATATCCTATGCCTTGCCTGAGGAACTCGATACTCTTCCGCGTGAAATTCCCAAACATGTGGAACGTAACCAATCCGCTCGAAATCCGCGCAAATGGTCTGGAGCGCCCGCCCCTCGTCCCTATACATGAGTCCGGCGACATTCTCACCAACTATCAATAGCGGCTGGTGCTTGGATGCATAGTCGACCATGGAAAGATAGAGCCTTCCCCTTTCGGAATCCAATCCTCGCCGGGGACCACATTGTGAAAATTCTTGGCAAGGAAAACCGCCCAGCAATACATCAGCCGAAGGCATACGCTCCATTTGCAGGGACGACAAATCTTCCACATAGGCATGTGGACCAATATTAGATCGGTAGGTTTTCACCGCCTCGGCGTCCGCATCGTACGCCCCCAGTACATCGAAACGATTTCTTCCGAAGAACTCGCCGAGAAATGAGAAGCCGCCCAGGAACCCTAGATCAAGCCCTCCGCACCCTGCAAAGAATGACACCACGGACAGCCTTTGACGCAGGATGCGACCCCCAGCCGATTTCGCATATCCCTGGACCGCACCGTCCGCCATTCTGGAGCCCCGTTTGATCAGAGCACCAGTATGCCTTGGCTACAGAAAGCTCTCAACGCTCAGAACGACAATGACGATTTAAGCAATCTGGCCGCATTGCGTCGACAATACTCCATGCTCGACGCCATCAGATGGACCTGTTGCGCTGCGCCGCAGCTCCATTGCAGGAATGAGAATCGGACGCTAATTGCTGGGACGAGGCAGCCTACCAAGGGCTGCCCTCCCCCAAATGTGTGCGAACTATCAAACCCCAACAGGATTAGCCTTCTCCGGATCAATCTTGTACTGCTTGATCGCCCGGGCCACATCCTTCGCGGTCATCTTCCCCTCCTTCGCCAGCGCCGCAATCGCGGCGTGCGCGATGTAGTACCGGTCAACCTCGAAGAAGCGACGCAGGTTCGCACGCGTATCCGAGCGACCAAAACCATCCGTACCCAGCACCGTGTACGACATCGGCACGAATGCGCGGATCTGGTCCGCATACGCACGCACGTAGTCGGTAGCGGCAATCGCCGGGCCCTGGCGGCCTTCCAGCAGCTCGGTCACGTAGGCCTTGCGCTGCTCGCCTTCCGGGTGCAGGCGGTTGTGGCGCTCCACATCGAAGCCGTCGCGGCGCAGTTCGTTGAAGCTCGGGCAGCTCCAGATATCGGCGGTCACGCCGAAGTCCTTGTCCAGCAGCTCGGCGGCGGCGATGGCTTCGCGCAGGATGGTGCCCGAACCCAGCAGCTGCACGCGCAGTTCGCCCTTCTTCGGCTTGCCGGCGTCGGTCAGCAGGTACATGCCCTTGACGATGCCCTCGGCTGCGCCTTCCGGCATGTCCGGGTGGGCGTAGTTCTCGTTCATCAGGGTCAGGTAGTAGTACTCGTCTACCTGGTCTTCCATCATCGCCTTGGTGCCGTGCTGCAGGATCACCGTCACTTCGTAGCCGAAGGTCGGGTCATAGCTGCGCACGTTCGGGATGCCACCGGCCACCAGATGGCTGAAGCCATCTTCGTGCTGCAGGCCTTCACCGTTCAGCGTGGTGCGGCCGGCGGTGCCACCCAGCAGGAAGCCGCGGGTGCGCATGTCGGCGGCCTGCCAGGCGATGTCGCCCACGCGCTGGAAGCCGAACATCGAGTAGTAGATGTAGAACGGCAGCATCGGCACGTTGCTGACCGAGTAGCTGGTACCGGCGGCCATCCACGAGCTGATCGCGCCCGGCTCGCTGATGCCCTGCTGCAGCACCTGGCCGCTCTGGTCTTCGCGGTAGAACATCAGCTGGTCGGCGTCCACCGGCTTGTACTTCTGGCCGAACGGCGCGTAGATACCGATCTGGCGGAACAGGCCTTCCATGCCGAAGGTGCGGGCTTCGTCGGCCACGATCGGCACGATGTGCGGGCCCAGCTCCTTGTCGCGCAGGGTGATGTTCAGGCTCTGCACGAACGCCATGGTGGTGGAGTAGGTGCGTTCGCCGCTGCTCTTCAGCAGGCGCTCGTAGGTTTCCAGCTTCGGTGCGTTGAAGCTCTTGTCGGCCTTGCGGCGGCGCTGCGGCAGGTAACCACCCAGGGCGGCACGGCGCTCCTGCAGGTACTGCACTTCCGGCGAGTCCGGGCCCGGGTTGTAGAACGGCACCTGGCCGTCCTTGAGCTGCTCGTCGGTCACCGGAATGTTGAAGCGGTCGCGGAAGTGCTTGACGGCTTCGTCGTCCAGCTTCTTGGTCTGGTGGGTCGGGTTCAGCGCTTCACCGGCGCTGCCCATGCCGTAACCCTTCACGGTCTTGGCCAGGATGACGGTCGGCATGCCCTTGGTGTTCACGGCCTGGTGGTAGGCGGCGTACACCTTGTGCGGGTCGTGGCCACCACGGTTGAGGCGCCAGATGTCGTCGTCGGACAGGCCGGCGACCATCGCGGCGGTCTCCGGGTACTTGCCGAAGAAATGCTCGCGGGTGTACGCGCCGCCGAAGGCCTTGCAGTTCTGGTATTCGCCGTCGACGGTTTCCATCATCAGCTTCTTCAGGACGCCGTTGGTGTCCTTGGCCAGCAGGGCATCCCAGTAACCGCCCCACAGCAGCTTGATGACGTTCCAGCCGCCGCCGCGGAACACGCCTTCCAATTCCTGGATGATCTTGCCGTTGCCGCGCACCGGGCCGTCCAGGCGCTGCAGGTTGCAGTTCACCACGAAGATCAGGTTGTCCAGGCCTTCACGGCCGGCCAGGGCGATGGCACCCAGGGTTTCCGGCTCGTCCGACTCGCCGTCGCCGATGAAGCACCACACCTTGCGGTCGGACTTCTCGATCAGGCCACGGTTTTCCAGGTAACGCATGAACTGCGCCTGGTAGATGGCGGCCAGCGGGCCCAGGCCCATGGACACGGTGGGGGTCTGCCAGAAGTCCGGCATCAGCCACGGGTGCGGGTAGGAGGACAGGCCACCGCCGTCCACTTCCATGCGGAACTTGTCCAGCTGCTCTTCGCTGATGCGGCCTTCCAGGAAGGCGCGGGCGTAGATGCCCGGGGCGCTGTGGCCCTGGATGAACAGCAGGTCGCCCGGGTGGTTGTCGCTCGGGGCGCGCCAGAAGTGGTTGAAGCCCACGTCGTACAGGGTGGCGCCGGAGGCGAACGAGGCGATGTGGCCGCCCAGGTCGCCCGGCTTGCGGTTGGCGCGGACCACGGTGGCCATCGCGTTCCAGCGGATGATCGAACGGATGCGCCATTCCAGCTCGGCATTGCCCGGGCTCTTGGCCTCGAACTGCGGCTCGATGGTATTGACGTATTCGGTGGTGGGAGAGAACGGCAGGTAGGCGCCCGAACGACGGGTCAGCTCCACCATGCCTTCCAGCAGCTGATGCGCGCGCTCGGAGCCCTCGACATCAATAACGGCCTTCAACGACTCGATCCACTCCTGGGTTTCCACAGGATTCGGGTCGTTGTTCAGCACCTCGTTCAACCAGTTCATTAGCGCTCCCATAACCGCACGCACGCGCGCGACTGTTGTATAGATATCTAGACCGCAAAGTGTAGCGCACCAAGGGCTTTCGTCACTTGGCTACGCTGGCGTATGGACGCATGCAGCCAGTGTCCGCAAGGCATGTCCCGCCTGTCTTCGGCGGGCCAGCAGGCGCGCTGCAGGCCGCTGCGGCGGGCCTCGGAACGCTTCGGGCACGTCGCGATTGCCCGCCTGGCGCATGTGCAGAACGAAGTGTTACCCAGGGCGATGACCGTTGTAGGGCACGGCCGACCGCGTGTGGGCCTGCGCCGGGGGCACCGCAGCTGAATGACTGATGCGGTGTCGCGCCCGGCTCTGGACCGGGCTGCGCCGGCCGCGCAAGGTGACGGCGAGTGTTGGCACTGCCGCAACGGCCCGCCGTCTGGCTGCCTCGCTCCCTTCCACAGTGGTCCCCGGGGCGCACCGCAAGGGCGCCCTTTCTGTGTACGTGGCCCAAACGCGGCACGGTTGTGGCCGGATCGATGCTTGCCGGCGCCTGCCCTATCGATATATCGTTTCGATACTCGTTACCGATATATCGAAATGAGCCGTTCCCCTTCCCCCAGAACCCGTTCCAGCGAATCGGCCGTGCCCCGCCGCCATGGCCAGCCACGCGTGCTGAGCCGGGGCGACCTGCGCCTGCTGGTGCTGGCCCTGATCGGCGAGCAGCCGCGCCATGGCTACGAGCTGATGCAGTTGATCAGCAACCAGTTCCTGCAGGCCTACACGCCCAGCGCCGGCACCATGTACCCGCTGCTGGCGAGCTTCGAGCAGGCCGGCTGGGTGGCATCGGAGGAAGTGGATGGCCGCCGGGTGTTCCGCATCACCGCCGCCGGCGAGTTCGAGCTGAAGGTGCAGCGCACCCAGGTGCGCCTGGCCCAGCGACGGGCCTTCGATCGCGCCCGCGAGATCACCAAGGCATCGCTGCCGCCGCCGCTGGCCAGCGCCCTGCGTGACTTCAAGCGGGCGCTGGTGCATCACCACGGCCGCTGGGCCGAAGGCGAGGCCGAGCAGGTGGCGGCGCTGCTGTCGCAGGCATCGGCACTGATCAACGGCACCACCGGTAGCGAGCCCACCTCTTCAACGACCCAGCCAGACTGACTCCAGCCAGGTCTCCCCCTACGCCGCGCCCCCTGCGCGACACCTTTACAGGTATTCCCATGACTGAGCATCACAACGCGCGCCTGCGCCTGGATGTGAGATTCCGCGAACTGACGGTGCTGCGCACCGAGGTGGTCACCCCGCACATGCGCCGCGTCGTGCTGGGCGGCGATGATCTGGCCGGCTTCGATTCGCCCGGCGCCGACGACCACATCAAGCTGTTCTTCCCCAACGCCAGCGGCGAAATGGTGCTGCCAGTGCTGACGGCCGAAGGCCGCAGCTACCCGGACGGCAAGCAGCCGTCTCCGGCACGCGACTACACCCCACGCTGGTGGGACCACGACGCCGGCGAACTGGCCATCGACTTCGTGCTGCACGACCAGGGCATTGCCGGGCCGTGGGCTGAACGGGCGCAGCCGGGCGACACGCTGGTGATCGGCGGCCCGCGCGGCTCGTTCGTGGTGGCCGACAGCTACGACGCCTACGTGCTGATTGGCGATGAAACCGCGCTGCCGGCCATTGCCCGCTGGCTGGATGTGCTGCCGGAGGGCGCCGAGGTGCAGGCCTTCATCGAAGTGAGCGATGAAGCCGAGCGACAGGACCTGCCGCAGTACGAGAACGTGCAGATTCACTGGCTGGAGCGCAATGGCTTCCCGGCGGCCAGCAGCACGCTGCTGGAAGACATGCTGACCGACTTCGAGGCACCGGAGGGCGACACGTTCTACTGGATCGCCACCGAATCGCGTCGCGCACGGATGATGCGCAAGTTCATCGAAGGCCATCTGGGCGTGCCGCGCGACTGGATCCGCTCGACCGGCTACTGGAAGGCGCACCCGGACGATACCGACGGCGACTGAGCGCGCCGCGCAGCCCTCAGTCTGCGTGAGCCGGGCATGGCCCGGCTCTGCAGCAGGCAGCCACCGGCATGCGCTCCTGTCGCCATCCGAACCGGTGCGCGGCCCAGATTTCCAGCGCCATCAGCAGCACAACGACCAGCCACGGCAGCAGCAGGCCGAAATACACGCCCGGCATCATGCCGTTGATCTGCGCTTTCACCAGCCGCAACACGCCGCGGGTGTGCAGCAGTTCGTCCACGCGCATCGTCAGCGCTTCGCGCACCACCGTCGGCTCCACGCCCAGTACACCGGCCTTGTCCACCAGGGTGTCTTCCACCAGGCCGCGCAGCACGCCTTCGCGCACCTTGCCGATCACCCAGCCACTGGCGCGTGCCAGTACGCCGTCACCCAGGCGATCCAGTACCGGCAGCGGGTGTTCGCTGAGGTAGGCCGAGGCGACCGCCTCGGCCACATCGCCCACCGTGCCTTCGCTGTGCAGCGCATCGCGCATGCGCGGGTCGTCAAGCGAGTCGGTGAACCCGTGGCTCCACTGGGCCACGAGCGTCTGCAGATGCGGCTGGAAATGGTCCATCTGCTGGAGCAGCGCGCGGTGCGCGCCCGCGGTGAAACCCAGCTGCAGGCCGAAGAAGGCGGTGCCCAGCGGCAGCAGCAGCGCGTAACTGGCCAGCAGCCAGTGATGCCAGCGCCTGCGCCGCTGCAACCAGCCGCGGCGGCGCAGCGCATACCAGCCGGCCAGTCCAACCATGAGGCCCAGCAGCGCGCCCAGCACGCTGCCCACTGCCAGATCGAGCACGCTCAACCCGGCCCAGAATTCGTTCAACCAGTACTGCACGTCCTGCATGGCCTTACCTTCCGTGGATGAAACAGCAGGCGATTGTAGGACCGGGTTCACCCTCGGTGGCTCTTCGGCCCATGCCACGGGGTCAGACCCCTTGTCCCACGGAGCGGCGCATGACGCCGGCAGCGGATCGACCCGGGCAGATGCGACAATCGCGCTCCTTTCCAGTTGCAACGAGGCCCCTGTGGGCAAACTGACCTTGGCCGGCGTCGATGCGCTGCGCTCCCGCTTCAACGACGACGCCGCCTGTGATGGCGCGCTGGCGGCCTTCGCTGATCCGGCCGCCCTGCGTGCACCGCTGCGGGATCTGTTGGACGCCGAACGCCGGTTCCTGCAGGCCGAGTACGAAGTGGCGCAGGTAGCCGATGTGCTGCGCCGCGACCAGAAATACGCGCCGGTGGGCCGGCCGTCGGTGCATATCGTGCAGCTGCGCAAGCAGCAGGCGGCAACCAGGCAGGCCGCGTTGATCGCCCGTCAGGTGGTGGCGCAGGCCGCGCAGACCTTCGTGCGGGTGAGTGGCATGACGGTGAAGGCCAAGCAGAGCCCGAGCGAGGCGTGTGCAGCGTGGCTGGGCGCGCTGCGCTGAGCGCACGTACCCGGTAGCGGCCAACGCGCGTTCCCGGCGCTAAAAAAGAAGGCCCGCTTCACAGCGGGCCTTCTGCCTTCTCACGACGAGTGAGCGGGGTGCATCAAGCGGCCGGCTTCTCGCCGGTAGCTTCGGTGGTGATGCGGATCTTCACTTCATCGCTGACGTTCGGGGCATAGGCGCCCACGCCGAAATCGCTGCGCTTGAGGGTGGTGGTGGCATCGAAGCCGGCGGCCGGAACCTTGGCCATCGGGTGCTCGCCGCCGCCGTTGATGGTGACGTCCAGGGTCACCGGCTTGGTGATGTCCTTGATGGTCAGATCGCCAGTGACGGTCAGCTTGTTGGTGCCGGCCGATTCCACCTTGGTGCTCTTGAAGGTGGCCGCCGGGAACTTGGCAGCGTCGAAGAAGTCGGCGCTCTTCAGGTGCTCGTCGAACTTGGCGGTGAAGCTGTTGAGGCCGCTCAGCGGCAGCTTCACTTCAACGGTGGACTTGGTCACGTCGGCGGCGTCGTACACCAGGGTGCCTTCAGCGTTGCCGAAGTGTGCGCTCGGGTTGGAGAAGCCGAAGTGGCTCCACTGCGCCAGCACGTCGGTGTGGCTCGGGTCGAGCTTGTAGGTGCCCGAGGCGATCTGGATCGCTTCGGCGGCGGGCGCGGCAGCGGCAGCATCGGCAGCCGGGGTGGCGGCCGGCTGTTCGGTGGCGGCCGGAGCGGCAGCATCAGCGGCCGGGGCAGCGGTATCGGCCGGCTTGGAGCAGGCGGCGATGGCCAGGGTCAGGGCCAGCGGCAGCAGCAGTTTACGGGTGGCGCTCATCTGAGGAACTCTCCGGATCGTAGGGTGGGTACAGGGTGCAGCAATGGCCCGCCGCAACCGGCGGGCCCGAAACCGATACAGCGACTTACGCGATGCGCGCCGCTTCGTCGAACGACAGACGCGGCAGGCGCGGGAACAGGCCCGCCGGGTCACCGTACCCCAGGTTGACCAGGAAATTCGACTTGATGCTGGTGCCGGCGAAGAAGGCTTCATCGACCTTGGCCGGGTCGAAGCCGGACATCGGGCCGGCATCCAGGCCCAGCGCGCGCGCGGCCAGGATCAGGTAGGCGCCCTGCAGGCTGCCGTTGCGGATGGCGGCCTCGTGGCGGCCTTCCTGCGGGCCGTCGAACCAGGACTTGGCGTCGGCGTGCGGGAACAGGTACGGCAGCTTCTCGTGGAAATCCAGGTCGAAACCGATGATGACGGTGACCGGTGCGGCCATGGTCTTGTCATGGTTGCCTTCGGACAGCGCGGGGGCCAGCTTGGCCTTGGCTTCGGCCGACTTCACGAACACGAAGCGCGCCGGGCTGGCGTTGGCCGCGGTTGGGCCCCACTTCACCAGCTCGTACAGTTCCTGCAGCAGGCTGTCGTCGACCGGGGTGTCGAGGAAGGCATTCTGGGTGCGGGCGGTGCGGAACAGCTGATCCAGTGCGGCGGCGTCAAGCGCGTGGGACATCGGTGCATCTCCAGGGCGGCGAAGGGGAGTCAGTGCCCGCGGGCAACGCGGGGCGAAACGACCAGCCGCAGTGTAGAGTGTCGCGACTGTTGCAACACCCAGCAGGGCTGAAACGAATTAATGCCAATGGTGAAACGATCGAGCGCACCGTGGACGGTCACCGATGGCCGTGCAGGCAATGTCCGCCAAGCGGTCGCGCTGGCCTCGGCGCTGCGCCAGGGCACCTATCGACCCGTGGTACTACAGCCTCGGGCGCCCTGGCGCTGGGTCACCCCGCGGCGCCTGCCCGGGGATGCCAACGGCTACGGCGATGCGTTCGCGGCACTGGCTGCCGAGCCCCCTGCGCTGGCGATCGGCTGTGGCCGCCAGGCCGCCGGTGCGCTGCGCGTGCTGCGCGCCCGCGGCACGCAGGTGGTGCAGATCCTCGACCCGCGCATCGGCGCCAGGCATTGGGACGTGGTGGTGGTACCCGAGCATGATCGCCTGCGCGGCAGCAATGTGCTGACCTTGATCGGCAGCCTCAACCCGGTCGATGACGACTGGCTGGCCTGGGGACGGGCCGCGTTCGCCGGCTTCAGCACCCTGCCCGGTCCGCGCACTGCACTGCTGGTGGGCGGCCCGACGCCGCTGGCGCCGTGGGACGAAACGGCGATGGTCGGTGTGTTCCGCGCCCTGGCCGCGCAGATCCGCAGCGAAGGCGGCAGCCTGCTGGCCACCACCTCGCGACGCACCCCGCCGGCACTGGCCGAGATCCTGCGCGCGACCTTCGCCGACCTGCCGCACGTGATCTGGGGCGACGGCGGCGACGGGGTGAATCCGTATGGCGGCCTGCTCGGCTGGGCCAACCGGGTGGTGGTATCGCCCGATTCGGTGAACCTGCTCTCTGAAGCCTGCGCCACGCGCATGCCGGTGATGGTGGCGCTGGCGGAGACCGCGCAGGGACGCCTCGCCCGCTTCCAGCAGCAGCTGCACGAGCGCGGGCGATTGCAGAAACGCTGGCTGGACTGGCAGTACGACCGCATCGAACCACTGCGCGAAACCGCGCGCATCGCCGCCGAGGTCAGGGCGCGGCTGGCATTGGGGTAACGCCCCACCGTTGACGGCTGGTGTGTTCCTGAACGGGTGGTTTTGGATTTGCCTTTGGCCGGGCGGATAATGGGCGATTCCCCTTGTCCTCCTGGCTCGCCATGTCCGTGCGTCCTGCCCCCGTTTTTGCCCCGCTGACCCCGCGCGCCCTGGTGCTGGCCGTGCTGGCGATGGGCGCGGTGGTGCTGCTGTCGAACGTGCTGGTGCAGTACCCGATCAACGACTGGCTGACCTGGGGTGCGTTCAGCTATCCCGTCGCGTTCCTGGTGAGCAATCTGATCAACCGCCGCTTCGGCCCGGGACCGGCCCGGCGCGTGGCCTGGATCGGTTTCGCGGTGGCGGTGCTGTTGTCGGTCTGGGTGGCGACGCCGCGCATCGCCATCGCATCGTGCTCGGCCTTCATCGTGGCGCAGCTGCTGGACATCACCGTATTCGACCGCCTGCGCCGGGGCAGCTGGTGGCGTGCGCCGATGGTAGCCACCACCTGCAGCGCGACGGTGGACACCACGATCTTCTGGTCGATCGCCTTTGCCGGTTCCAGCCTGCCGTGGGTGAGCTGGGCGGCAGGCGATCTGGCCGTGAAGCTGGCCATCGGCGTGTGCCTGCTGGCGCCGTTCCGCGCGCTGCTGTGGAAGATGGCGCCGCTGCGCGCGGAAAGCGCGCGGTGATTCCGCCGGGCATGGCCCGGCGCTACCGCTGCGTTTGTTTGGATGACGCCGGCATGGCGCAGCGCGCCTGTTCGGGTAGCGCCGGGCCATGCCCGGCGGCCTCGCCGCCGATCAGCCGAACGGCAGGCCGGCCGCCCGGCAGGCCGCACTGATTGCTGCGCAGGCCGCTTCGATGGCCGGTGTGGTCGGTGCCAGCCGCGGGCGACGGTCCAGCGTGCAGGCCAGGCCCACATCCAGCAGAGTGGCATGCGCAGCGTGCAGTGCCTGCGCGGTGGCGACCGGCAGGAATTCCGCTGCGGCCAATGCATCGATCAACGACGGCGTATCGCGGGGTGACAGCAGCGCCGGTACCTGTGCACTGCGCTCGAGCACACCGGTCTGCAGCAGGAACTCCAGGTCCACCACGCCACCGGCGCCCTGCTTCAGGTCGATGCGCGCGGCATCGCTGCGGTCCAGTTCGGTGCGCATGCGCCCTCGCATCTTCAGCACATCGGCATAGAGGGTGGCGGGGTCGCGTGCACGGCCCAGGGTCTGCGCACGCACCTGCTCGAAGTCGGCCAGCAGGCTGGCATCACCGGCCACGCCGCGCGCACGCACCAGCGCCTGATGCTCCCAGGTCCACGCGCGTTCGCGCTGGTATTCGGTGTAACTGGCCAGGGACGAGACCAGCGAGCCTTTGCCGCCGTCCGGCCGCAGGCGCACGTCGATGTCGTACAGCCGACCGGCGGCGGTGACCGCACCGAGCAGGGCCATCACCTTCTGTGCCAGCCGCGCGTACCAGCGTCCCGGCTCCAGCGCGCGCGCGCCATCGCTGGCCTCCACGCCCGCCGGATGATCGTGCAGGAACACCAGGTCCAGATCGGAACCGAAGCCGAGTTCGAGGCCCCCCAGGCTGCCATAGCCGATGATCGCAAAGCGCCCACCGGGAATGCCGCCGTGCGCGGCCTGCATGTCGGACTCGGCCATGGCCAGCACCGTGACCACCACCGCCTGCGCCAGCTCGGCCAGTTGGCGGGTGCTGTCGACCGCGCCCTGGCGGCCGTCCAGCGTGGCCATCGCCATGCGGAAACTCAGGGCCAGCCGGGTTTCGTTGAGCCAGCGCAACGCGGCTTCCGGGTCTTCGACCGTCAGCGCCTGCTGGCATTCGGCCAGCATGCCGGCCGCATCCGGCATCGGGCCGGACACGCGCACGTCCAGCAGTTCGTCCAGCAGCAACGGATAGGCCGCCAGGCGCTCGGCCAGCAGCGCGCTGCGCGCCAGCACATCCACCAGCCGCGCCAGCGCACTGGGCTGTTCGTCCAGCAGGGCCAGATAACTGGTCCGGCGCAGCACCGCCTGCAGCAGGCCGAGTACGCGCTTCAGTGCGGCATCCGGTTGCGGCGAGCGCGTGGCGGCGTGCAGCAGCGCCGGCAGCACGCGGTCCAGCCGCGCGCGCGCGGCGTCGGACAGCGACTTCACGCCGGTGCTCTGCGCGAAATCGCGCAGCGACTGATCGGCGCCGTTCGCATCGAGGAAACCGGCTTCGGCCAGCAACGGCGCGTCACTGCCACCCGGCAGGCTGCGCCAGTAGTTGGCCAGCGCGTCCGGCGCCGCCTGGCCCTTGCGCGGTGCCAGCAACGCAGCGAACTCGGTGCTGACCCGCTGCTGCTGCACGGCCAGTGCAGCGCGCAGCGCTTCCCAGTCGGGGTAACCCAGGCCCAGGGCGATGCGCTCGCGGTCGATCGCATCGCTGGGCAGCACATGCGTCTGCGCATCGCGCAGCATCTGCAGCCGGTTCTCCAGGCGGCGCAGGAACAGGTAGGCCTGCTCCAGCGATGCGCCGTCTTCGGGCGCGATCTGGCCCGCCGCCACCAGCGCCTGCAGCGCC
The DNA here is from genome assembly GCF_056760395.1 of Stenotrophomonas sp. STEN009. Taxonomy (NCBI): domain Bacteria; kingdom Pseudomonadati; phylum Pseudomonadota; class Gammaproteobacteria; order Lysobacterales; family Lysobacteraceae; genus Stenotrophomonas; species Stenotrophomonas sp. STEN009. The sequence goes on from NZ_JBRRES010000030.1 coordinate 51,720, forward strand.
ACCAGCAGGCGACGTTCACGCAGGGCCGGTTCGCGGCCGCCACGGATCAGCTGCAGTGCCTGGCACAGGAATTCGATTTCGCGGATACCACCTGCACCGCGTTTGATGTCTTCATGCAGTTCGCGGCGGGCGACTTCAGCCGTGATCGCAGCCTTCATCTCGCGCAGTCCGTCCAGCGCGGTGAAGTCCAGATAGCGTCGATAGACGAACGGGCGCAGCGTCTGCAGCCACGCCTCACCGGCGGCGATATCACCGGCCACGGCACGTGCCTTCAACCAGGCGTAGCGCTCCCAGTCGCGGCCCTCCCGCTGGAAGTACTGGTCCATCGCAGCGAACGACAGCGCAACGCGGCCGGCACTGCCAAACGGGCGCAGGCGCAGGTCGACGCGGTGGCTGAAGCCATCGACGGTGGTTTCATCCAGCAGCTTGGCCAGGCGCTGGCCGAGCCGCGCGAAGTATTCTTCGGCGGCCAGCGGACGCGGTCCGTCCGATTCACCGCCCTGCGGGTAGGCGTAGACCAGGTCGATGTCGGAGCTGAAGTTGAGTTCGCCACCGCCGAGCTTGCCCAGGCCAAATACGACAAGTTGCTCGACGCGGCCCACGTCATCACGGATCACGCCGTGGCGCTGCGCGAATTCCTGCTGCAGGGCGTCCAGCGCCAGCCGCAGGCAGTCTTCGGCCAGGGCGGTGGCGCCGGCCAGGGTCTGCGCCACGTCATCCAACCCGGCCAGATCGCGCCAGACCAGGCGGGTCGACATCGCCGCACGCCAACGCCGCAGCTGCGCCGGCCATTCACCGGGCTGCACCGGGTCGAGCACCGGCGTCGGCAACGGCGGGCACCCCGGCTGGGCCAGTTGCGACAACAGGCCGGGCTGCCGCACCAGCGTGTCCAGAGCGAAGTCACTGGCGATGGCCAGGTGGGTCAGCAGGGGCCGCAGGTCGGCCGGAATCGGTTCCGGAACCACCTGGGCCAGGCGCGACAGGGCACGATCAACCAGGGGCTGCAGCGCGGCGGGCAGTTCGGCGGGGGCGAAGGTCATGCGTTGATTCTCGCGGCGCCGGGCGCCTTTGCCAACGGCGGGAAGTCGCTGCGCCGCCGTCCATCGCGCGCATTCATCCTGGGCAGCGGGCAATAAAAAAGCCCGCTTGCAGCGAACTGCCAGCGGGCTCTGCTCCCTCCCCCACGTCGGGATGCAGGGCCATCCTGCGGGCTGCGAAAGGACTTTGCACGCTGCACTGCAAAACAGAACCGGCGGGTATGGATAGCCCCGCCCGCGAAAAGCCATTCCACGAAGGTAGCCCCCCCCGTACGCCGGGGGATGGCCGATAATCGAGGCTCCCCCCAGAAACACTGTCGTCATGTCTGTTGATCGCATCGCCAACGCGCGTCTCCGCGACCGCGTGGTCTCCGCCGAGGCCGCAGCCGCGCTGATCCAGCCGGGTGAAACCGTGGCCATGAGCGGGTTTACCGGCTCGGGCTATCCCAAGGCCGTCCCCGTGGAACTGGCGCGCCGCATCGAAGCGGTGCATGCCCAGGGCCAGCCCTTCCAGATCAAGCTGATGACCGGCGCCTCCACCGCGCCGGAGCTGGACGGTGCGCTGGCCAAGGCCGATGGCATCGCCATGCGCATGCCCTTCCAGAGCGACCCGGACGCGCGCAACCGCATCAATGAAGGCAAGCTGGATTACATCGACATCCACCTCAGCCACGTCGCCCAGCACGTCTGGTTCGGCTTCTACGGCGAGATCGACACCGCCGTGGTGGAAGTCTCGGCCATCCGCGAGGACGGCTCGCTGGTGCCGTCCACCTCGGTCGGCAACAACAAGACCTGGCTGGACCTGGCGAAGAAGGTGATCGTCGAGGTCAACGAGTGGCAGCCGGCCGGCGTCGATGGCATGCATGACATCTACTACGGCACCGCACTGCCGCCGCATCGCAAGCCGATTCCACTGGTCAACGCCAACGACCGCATCGGCGATACCGCGCTGCGCTGCGACCCGGACAAGATCGTGGCGGTGGTCCGCACCAACGGCCCGGACCGCAACAGCCCGTTCAGCCCCATCGATGCGACCAGCGAGCAGATCGCCGCGCACCTGATCGACTTCCTCAAGCACGAAGTGAAGCACGGCCGGCTGCCGCCGAACCTGCTGCCGCTGCAGTCTGGCGTGGGCAACATTCCCAATGCGGTGCTGGCAGGCCTGGCCAGGAGTGGTTTCCGTGATCTGGCCGCGTTCACCGAGGTGATCCAGGACGGCATGCTCGACCTGCTGCGCGACGGCGTGCTGAGCTATGCCTCGTGCACGGGCTTCGCGCTGAGCCCGCAGGCCAACGAGACGTTCAAGGAGAACATCGACTTCTACCGCGAGCGCATCATCATGCGCACGCAGGAAATCTCCAACCATCCCGAGCTCGTGCGCCGGCTGGGCTGCATCGGCATGAACGGCATGATCGAGGTGGACCTGTACGGCAACGTCAATTCGACGCACGTGATGGGCACGCGGATCATGAACGGCATCGGCGGCTCTGGTGACTTTGCCCGCAACGGGTTCCTGTCGGCGTTCCTCAGCCCGTCCACGGCGAAGAACGGCACCATCTCGGCGATCGTGCCGATGGCCAGCCACGTCGACCACACCGAACACGACGTCTCGGTGATCGTCACCGAGCAGGGCCTGGCCGATCTGCGCGGCCTGACCCCGCGCAAGCGTGCGCAGGTGCTGATCGACCGCTGCGCGCACCCGGATTTCCGCCCGCAGCTGCAGGACTACTTCGACCGCGCCAGCCGTGAGAGCTATGGCAAGCACACCCCGCACCTGCTGCCGGAAGCGTTGTCCTGGCACCAGCGGTGGCTCGATACGGGCACGATGAAGGGTTGAGGCATAGGGTTCGCCGGGGGGGGGGGCGCGCCGCCCCCGCGGGGGGGCCGGGGGGGGGCGGCGCCCCCCCCCCCCCCCCCCCCCCCAACCCCCCCCCCGCCCCCCCGAAGGTGGGCAGGGGGGCGGGGGGAGGAGGGGAAAAGA